>JAYTGA010000266.1:0-31783 GCA_043733905.1 Segetibacter sp. | reverse complement strand
CCAGCGAAGGAGTAGAGTACAATTCTTGATTCCTAATTCTTAGATTCCTAATTCATAAAAATCCGCCCCGCTTTTGATATAGGCGGGGCGGGTTTTATTTTGATGTCATAAAAAATAAAGAAATTGATAAGCTTGCTTGTAGCAAAATTTTACTTAAGTCTTGTTTTACCGAAAGCTTCTTTCCCGACAACTTTTATTTCCGACCGAACAAAATTTGTGCAATTGGTGTAGTATTTTTGCTCATTCACATTTAATCAAAATTGCTCTATGACCTTTAAGCAAATGTTCATTTCTTCCATCGGCCAAAAATTTGTAATGGCGATTACAGGGTTGTTTTTAATTTCTTTTCTTGTCATTCATTTAGGCTTGAACGCCTGCATATGGGCAAATGATAACGGACGAATGTTTAACACAGGGGCAAATTTTATGGCTTCTATGCTGGTCATCAGGCTAATGGAAATTGTATTGTTTGGCGGCATCATTGCGCATACAATACAGGGTTTGTTGTTGTGGAAAAACAATTCATCTAAAAGAGATATTGGCTACCAGGTGCAGTACGGTAGCCGGGGCAGCCGCTGGTATAGCCGCAGCATGGGATTATTGGGCACTTTACTGCTTTTGTTTCTAATCATGCACATCTATCATTTTTGGGTTCCCAGTCGCTTTGGCGGCATGTGGAATGTTAAGCCATTAGAGGAAATTGACTACTCAAACGGTTTAGGAAAGCAGTACCACAATCTTTATCTTGAAATGCTGAAAGTATTTCAAAACAATCCGATCGTTGTCGTTTTATATGTGCTTGGATGCATTTCATTAACCTATCACCTCATGCATGGTTTTGAAAGTGCTTTCAGAACTATCGGGCTGCACAATCATCGCTATTTATCGTTGGTCAGAATATCTGGAAACGCATTTTCACTGGTGGTCGGCATTGGCTTCGCCATGATGCCAATCAGTATTTATTTTGGACTGGTGAAATAGGGTTTAGGGTTTAAGGTTTAGTGTTTAATCCAAAACTCATAATTAACAATTAATAATTAACAACTTTCTTAAGATGGATGCCAAAATACCAAACGGTTCGCTGGAACAAAAGTGGAATGATTATAAGGGTCATTGCAAACTGGTAAACCCTGCCAACAAGCGCAAGATGGAAATTATTGTGATTGGCACAGGGTTGGCCGGTGCTTCAGCCGCTGCTTCGCTGGGCGAACTTGGATATAAGGTAAAAGCATTTTGCTACCAGGATAGTCCGCGCCGTGCACACAGCATAGCGGCACAGGGCGGCATTAATGCTGCAAAAAATTATCAGAACGATGGCGACAGTGTGTTCCGTTTGTTTTATGACACCGTCAAGGGTGGCGACTATCGTGCAAGAGAGGGAAATGTTCACCGCCTGGCCGAAGTGAGTACCAGCATCATTGATCAATGTGTGGCGCAGGGTGTTCCATTTGCCCGTGAATATGGCGGACTGCTCAGCAACAGAAGCTTTGGAGGCACACAAGTGCAAAGGACTTTTTATGCAGCCGGGCAAACCGGGCAACAATTGCTGATAGGTGCTTACCAGGCACTGGAAAGACAGATTGCATTGGGCAATGTGAAAATGTATAACCGGCACGAAATGCACGATGTGGTGATTGTGGACGGTAAAGCCCGTGGTGTCATTGTCCGCAACCTTGTCAACGGCGAGTTAGAAAGACATTCAGGCTATGCCGTTTTGCTTTGCAGCGGTGGTTATGGAAATGTTTTTTACCTGAGTACAAACGCAATGGGATGCAACGTGACAGCCGCATGGAAGGCACACAAAAAAGGTGCATATTTTGCCAATCCCTGCTTTACACAAATACACCCAACCTGCATTCCCGTAAGTGGCGACCACCAAAGCAAACTGACACTGATGAGTGAGAGTTTGAGAAATGATGGCCGCATTTGGGTTCCAAAAAAATTGAACGAAACCCGCAAGGCCATTGACATTCCCGAAGAAGAAAGAGATTATTATTTAGAAAGAAGATACCCCGCCTTTGGCAATCTGGTGCCGCGAGATGTAGCAAGCAGGGCAGCCAAAGAAAGATGTGATGCCGGCTATGGCGTAGGTACTTCCAAACAAGCCGTTTACCTCGACTATGCCGATGCCATTATTCGTTATGGACAAATAGAAGCAGGCAAAAGAAATCTTGACCACAACGACATGGCCAATATCATATCAATGGGCAGGGAGGTGGTGAAAGAAAAATACGGCAACCTGTTTGATATGTATGAAAAGATAACAGGCGAAAACCCTTATGAATTACCCATGCGCATTTATCCCGCTGTACACTACACCATGGGCGGCGTGTGGGTTGATTACGAATTGCAAACAACCTTACCCGGCCTTTACGCACTGGGCGAAGCCAACTTCAGCGATCATGGGGCCAACCGCCTGGGTGCATCCGCCCTCATGCAGGGTCTGGCAGATGGCTACTTTATCATTCCCTATACGATAGGAAACTACCTGGCAGATGAAATTCGCAATGCACCAGTGCCAACCGATCACCCTGCTTTTGTAGCTACAGAAAAGGAAGTGTCAGACCGCATCAATACGCTGATGAACATAAAAGGGAAAACGACCGTTGAAACATTTCACAAACGCCTTGGCAAAATCATTTGGGACAAATGCGGCATGGCGCGAAATGCTGAAGGATTGAAGCAAGCTATCCGCGAGGTGCAGCAATTGAAAAAAGAATTTTGGAGCGATGTCATCATTCCCGGCGATGTAAAAGAAATGAACTGGGAACTGGACAAAGCCGGTCGTGTAGCCGACTTTATAGAACTGGGTGAACTGATGTGCATAGATGCCCTTGCAAGGGAGGAAAGCTGTGGCGGCCACTTCCGCGAAGAATACCAAACTGAAGAAGGCGAAGCACTCCGTGACGATGAAAATTATAAATACGTTGCCGCCTGGGAATACAAAGGCGACCACCAGTGGGATCTTCACAAAGAAGATTTGGAGTATGAGGTAGCGAAGCCAACACAGAGAAGTTACAAGTAAACCATTCAATTGAAAGAGAAACTAATCATAAAGAATTTTGGGCCGATCAAAGATGTGGAGTTGGAGCTTGGCAGGTTCAATGTTTTGATTGGGGAGAATGGGACGGGGAAGAGTACGGTGGCGAAGGTGTTGGCGGTTTGTCGGGATTTTTCGTATTTTGTTGCTGACCCATCAAATTTTTATGAAGATTATGACCCATTTAGCCCTGGATTAAATGCATGGGGATTAAGTGGGTATGCTAATGAAAATACTTTTATTTTCTACGATTGTAACCATTATTCCTTTACATCTAAAGCAAAACTAGTCGTTAAGGAAGGATACGATCATGAACAAAATGAAATTACAGAATATTCTTTTATAAAATTTGAAATAAAAAGAAATGATAAATCTAATCAATTTAAATTTCTAATTTCAGAATTAAACAAAATTGCACCTTCGGATGATATTGTTGCTAGTATAAGTTGGAGAATACCAACAAGTTTTATTCAAAAAGATGTAGCAGCAGTTTTGGACAATCCTTTCTATGTCCCCACTCAGAGAGGACTCCAATCACTTTTCTCTCTTGGCAAAAACAGTATTCAAAATCTTTCTGATGCCTTATTCAACCAACTTGCAGAACTTGATTCTATAGCTCGTTTATTTAAAAGAGAAACCATTATTGAACCATTAGGTATTGTTTACAAAAACATTAATGGGCATGGTTACATTCGGAAAGAAAGAGATAACGATTTCTATAGCCTTTTCAATGCCGCAAGCGGCTATCAATCTACTATTCCAATTGTTTTATTAGTAAAATATTATGCAGAAATCAAAAAGAAAATAAAGACTTTTATCATTGAAGAACCGGAACTCAATTTATTCCCATTAGCACAAAATAAATTGATGCAGTTTTTGGTGGATAAAACGATGAATTATGGGAACAGCATGTTGTTGACCACACATAGTCCGTATATTTTAACCGCTGCGAACAATCTATTATATGCTTTTAAAGTTGGTCAAAATAACGAAGAAGAAATAAACGAAATTATTGACAAAAAATATTGGCTTGACCCAAATGAAGTGTGTGCTTACAGGTTGTTGGAAGATGGAACAGCCAGAAACATTTTGGATAGTGAACTTTCTATGATAGACCCTGGAGAATTGGATGAAGTAAGCCGGAGTATTAATGAAATTTGGGATAAAATTGCTGATGTTGAATTTAGTAAAACAGCAACCAACTGATGAAGATTGATTTGAACGATTTCCCTTTTGATTATGGAAACCGGGAGTCAAATCCTACGGCATCAGAATTGGGTCGTTCATTTACCCTTAGAAATGATTCAAAATTTATTGTAAAACGTTGGTCAATAGATAAGGTTGTTTTTAAAAACAGAGAAGAGCAACGTTGCGATTACCTCATACAAGTCATAACCTCCATTAAGAAGCCAACTTATTTTTGGATTGAATTAAAAGGAAAAGATATTGTAAAAGCCTGTCGGCAAATTACCAATACAATTGAACTTGTCATTGTATCAAACCGGGCAACACATGAAGCAAGGATAATAACATCAGGAACCAACAAGATTGAAATCAGGACTAAAGAATTTGTAGGCTTGGATAATTTGATGAGAAGAAATGGGGGAAGATTAAAAACTTACACAACCGAAAAAACTGAAACAATTTAAACTGAAACGATGCCTGGAAAGAGTTATTTCTCAATGCTTATTTTTTCAGTTTTATTCATCTCCTGCTCCCCCCACCCCCACAAAACCCCCACAGAAATCCCCCCGGAAAAACTTCAGCTTCATATCCCCCGGGACTCTGCAACAGGCAAAATCATTTTCCTAACTTTCAAAATCAGTTTGGAGGATATTCTGACCGATCGTTACAGTTTTACGCTGATAAGCAGTACATTAGCTGATGGTTTAATCAAGAAACCCATCTTTACAAAGCCTTTTGAAGTTGAGAAAAATTATCTTTATTTTGAGTTGTCGGCTGACCAAAACGGAATGCAGAATTATGAGAAAGTAGAAAACCCTTTACAAAAACAGTATGAATACCCGTTAGAAAATGGACAATTTGGAAAAACATTCATCAGGAAAAAGACAGGAACTTTTACCATCCGGTTTCAATACAATCCCTCTTTGAAATACCTGTTGATTGATAAACCAGGCATTGATTCGCTCATTCTTAAACCAATCTACCATGCAGAAATTTTACCCTAAAAACTACATATTTCTCACTACCATTTCGTTTTGCCTGCTGACTGTTTTTCATTTGGATGTTGCGGCCCAGGTTTTTCCAAAAGACACTATTATGCTCAGCGGAAGCCGTACAAACCGCATCAATCTCGCCTATCTTTCAGACGGTTATCAAACATCCGAATTGAACTTGTTCAAAACCGATGCGACTACTATCAATGCTTCCCTTTTTAATACCGTTCCATTTTCCCTGTACAAAAATTTCTTCAACGCATTTTCCATTAGAGTGCCGTCTCTTTCTTCAGGTGCCAAACACCCTGTCACAGCCAGCGACGAGGGTACAGTGCCACAACCTTATGCAAACCCCGACAATCATTTCCAAAGCAGCTTTGACTCTTACAGTATCCATCGTCTGTTGGTGCCGCAAAACGACACTGCCATTACCAATGTTTTAGCTATCAACTTGCCTGACTATGACCAGGTTTTCATGGTTGTCAACTCACCTTATTATGGTGGCTCCGGCGGCACATATTCCACTTCTTCAACCAATGCCGCCTCCACAGAAATTGCCATTCATGAAATAGGGCATTCATTTGCCGGGCTGGCAGATGAGTATTGGGCAGGCTTGTCTTACGCTGCCGAAAAGCCCAACATGACGGCCAATAATAGTGCAGCTACTATAAAATGGAAGCCGTGGCTTGGCATTAACAATACCGGCATTAATGCTTATGGAGGTTCAGGCGATCCGGCGAATTGGTTTAAACCGTCAACGGGCTGCAAAATGCAGGCACTTAACAATCCATTTTGCTCTGTCTGCACACAGGAGTTTATTGACAAGATTCACCAATTGGTCAACATGATAGATTCATATTTACCGCTCAATACATCCATTTCGCTCACTACGCCGGATTCGCTGGCCTTTTCCATTGTTGCACTTTCAACTTTGCCAAATACAATTACTGTCAATTGGTATATCAATAATATTTTTTACAAAACCGGGATCCCTCAAATCAAAATCCCTCACACCGCTTTGTTAACAGGACTTAACACGATAAAAGCCGAAACAGTAGATGCTACCCAATTGTCAAAATCTTATCTGCCCGGCAGTGGATATGTCAACGCCGTCACCTGGAATGTGACCAAAGCTGCCATCCTGCCTATCAGTCTCAAAAAATTTGAAGGCAAAATCAAAGAACGCAAAGGCATACTCGAATGGCAAATATCACCAAGCGCAGAGTTGGATTATTTCGAACTTATGAAAAGTGCTGATGGCAATCGTTTTTCTATTTTGGCTAACATCCTCGTTAAACAAAATACAGGTGATTACAGTTATACAGACATGAATTTGCTATCGCCTTATTCTTACTACAAACTAAAAATGGTTGAGAAAGACGGTACTTATTCTTACAGTGGCATTTTAAGATTGCAAAATGCGTTTGACAATTATTCTTATAAAATTTACCAGGATGCAGCACAGCACAAATATTTGCTGACAACAAATCTTGAAAGTGTAGAAAACATTTCTTTCCAAGTAGCCGATGCCGCAGGAAAAATTATTTTGAAAAAGGATTTTGGTAAAGTGAATGAGCAATTAAGTTATAATTTTGGCCTTGAAAATTTTCCTGCGGGAATTTATTTTTTGACACTCAACATCAACCATTCCACATACAGCTTGCAATTGGTGGCGAATTAATAAAAAAAGCGAACAAAGAAAGGACTATGGAACATTACAACATGAACCTTACGTTGAAAATCTGGCGGCAAAAAAATCAGCAGGCCAAAGGAAACTTTGAAACCTACCAGGTAAAAGATATTTCGTCCGAAATGTCTTTTCTTGAAATGATAGACGTGCTGAACGAGCAACTGATTATCGGCGGCAAAGATCCCATTGCTTTTGACCACGATTGCAGGGAAGGCATTTGCGGTTCATGCTCCATGTACATCAACGGAAAGCCGCATGGCCCCTGGAAGGCGACCACTGTTTGTCAGCTTCACATGAGGGCTTTTAAAAACGGTGAAACAGTGGTTGTAGAACCCTGGAGAGCCAACGCATTTCCGGTAGTGAAAGACCTGGTGGTTGATCGTTCTGCATTTGACCGCATCATACAGGCAGGTGGATATATTAGCGTGAACACAGGCAATGCTGTGGACGGAAACTCCATACCCATAGACAAAGACAACGCCGACAAATCGTTTTATGCAGCGGCCTGCATTGGTTGCGGAGCCTGTGTTGCAGCCTGCAAAAATGCCTCGGCCATGTTGTTTGTATCTGCCAAGGTTTCCCACCTTGCACTGCTGCCACAGGGCAGCCCCGAAAGAAAAACAAGAGCCATCAACATGGTGGCTCAAATGGATAAAGAAGGCTTCGGCTCCTGCACCAACATTGGTTCCTGCGAAGCTGCCTGCCCTAAAGAAATTAGCCTGACAAACATTGCCAGGCTCAATTCAGAGTACCTGTCTGCAAGTCTGACTTCCGATTAAATTCAACAGTTCCTATACCTGGAAAAGCCGTTCTGAAAAGAGTGGCTTTTTTATTTTAAATCTTGGTTTGTGAATTATGGCTAACACCTTTTTTCAATTCAAACAGTTCACCGTTCACCAGGACAAATGCGCTATGAAAGTATGTACGGATGCCTGTTTGTTTGGTGCATGGGTTGCAGAAAAAGTCTGCGATGAAAATTGGAAATTGGACAACATCCTGGACATTGGTGCAGGCACAGGATTACTGTCGCTGATGTTGGCTCAAAAACTGACCAATGCGGCAATTGATGCCATAGAAATCAACCCTGATGCTGCTAAACAAGCCGCTAACAACTTTCAGTCATCCTTATGGAGCAATAGGTTCAACATCATTGAAGCAGATATAAAAAGCATAGAGGCTACTAAAAAGTATGACCTCATCATTTCGAACCCACCATTTTTTGATAATGATTTGAAAAGCCCACATGCCGATAGAAACCTTGCACTCCACAGTTCGGAATTAAGTATTGAACAACTGGTCAGGATTGCTAAAAACTTATCGGCAAAAGATGGAAAATTTGCAGTACTGCTGCCTTTTCATCGTGCAGAAGAGACAGAGGAGTTGGCAAGAAGCTGCGGCTTTTTTTCGGAAGAAAAAATACTGGTGAGGCAAACAGATAAACATCCATTTTTTAGAGTAATGTTCATTTTTGGTAAGACAGGTGCTCCTCTAAAAACATCTGAAATAGTAATCAAACAAAATAATGTCTATTCCCCGCAGTTTATAGAGTTACTAAGAGATTACTACCTGTATTTGTAAAAAATTTCTAAAAGAAATTCTCTCTGCACTCATGATTCAACCGTTTTAGAATTTCCAACCAACACCAAATTTATTTATCTTTCGCCTATGAATATGAAGAAGGTTTTTCCTGTTATTTTATTAGTCATCCTGGCTATTTTGGCCATTGGCATCAGGCGTTGCAACAAAAGCAGGGCAAATGGCAGAAACATTTC
Source organism: Segetibacter sp. (assembly GCA_043733905.1). GTDB lineage: Bacteria > Bacteroidota > Bacteroidia > Chitinophagales > Chitinophagaceae > Segetibacter. The sequence continues at coordinate 23,104 of JAYTGA010000266.1, read as the reverse complement.
CAGCCGAAACTCAAACACAAACACACCGCAAAGAAATTCGCCTCCGGCAAATGGCACGCAAAAGGAGCGGGGTCTCGACAGGAATCCAAGTCGTTTATTTTACACCAAACATGCACGTTGTCGAATGGACTGCCGACACATTAGCCAGCAGGAAGTGGAAGACATTTTGGTTCAAGGCACAATCAATTATCACAAAAGCGAACTCAACAATCCCCGTGGGCCAAAGTATGCAGTCGAAGGTAATACTGCCGATGGTCAAAGAGTTCGGATCATTTTTGCGCCCAATACACAGCACATTAGTGTTGTGACCGTCATAGACCTTGTTGAAGATTTTGCGTGTAGCTGCCAATAATGCAGGCTTGTTTACCCTTTGATCAATGGATTATTCCGAAACCATTTTTCACATCCTTTTTGTGCAGCTCAATAATGCTATTGCTGATCTCTTCATACAATTTTTGCATCAGGGGATATTCTTCCAGGAGGTGACGATGCTTTTTCATAGTCTCAAAATCATTCCTGATAGCAGGCCCGGTTTGAACTTTTGCAGCATCTTCCGACTTCACATTTTCAAGTGTCTTTTCAACTAATGGTCTTAATAAATCAAAATCCAGGTGATTGCTTTTGAAATAATGTTGAGTAAGCGCAAATAGATGATTGGTGAAATTATTCAAAAACACTGCACCCAAATGCAGTTTCAAACGTTCATCATCGCTTGCAACCCGGACATTGCCCGACAATTGACTGCAAAAATCTGTGAGGGTATCAATAGTGGCAGTATCAACTCCGTTCACTAAAAAAGGTATGTCTGGGTAGTTGTTTACATCTTTATTAATTGTTTGCAATGGATAAATAACGCCATAGTTGGTACTGCAATTTTCTAAAATGTCAATCGGTCGAGATGCGGCTGTGTGTACCACTAACTTGTCATCTACCCTTAATTCATCTGCTATTTCTACAATTGCTTTATCGGATACCGCAATCAGGTAAATGTCTGCTAAACTACTAATGATGTTAAGTTTGTAAATTTTATCAGCATTTAACTCAAGTGCTAACGTTGATACAGATTCTTCATTTCTGCCAACAATTTCCAATATTTCATGTCCAGCTTCTTTTATTTTTCTGCCTAAAACGGTGGCTACATTTCCCGAGCCAATGATCACTACTTTCATTCGTCAATTTTTTATTTCGATACAAACTCAATGTTGATTCATATTTCTTCTCAAGTTAAATAATCGTTTTTCCTTTCAGTAATTTTGAACCAATTTATTCAGCATGAAATTAAAACAAAGAATTGTGTTAGCCTATTTCAGGCAAAAATTAAAACTGCTGGAAAAGTTCAACATTCAATCTGCCGCAAAGGAGGCGTTTGTTCTACTGACCACTCCATACAACAGCAACAGGTCCTACACTTTATCACCATTATTTCAGCAGGCAAAACCTTTGATTCACAATTTTGTGCAGGAAACTGCTAAAGGTTTTGAATGGAAAGCACCCGTTCCTAATCATCAGAAAATATTGATCTGTCATGGCTTTGATAGTGCCATTTATAAATTTGAAAGATATATTGAACCCCTGCTACGACTTGGTTTCAATGTCATTGCCTTCGATGCACCGGCTCACGGACTCAGCACAGGCCAAACGTTGAATGTGCTGCAATACCGAAATTTCATTTTAGAGATCATTGAAAAATTTGGCCCATTTGAAGGAATTATTGCGCATTCATTTGGAGGGGTGGCAGCAGCCCTTGCAGCAGAGCAATTGCCCGATGAAAGTTTAAAAAAACTTGTTCTGATTGCACCTGCTACAGAAACCACCCGCTCGGTCAGTGATTTTTGCAGAATACTTCAAATCAGTCCCGCTCTGCAAACCGAATTGGAAAACCTGATTGTAAAAAAAGGTGGTCAGCCAATCAGTTGGTATTCCGCAGCAAGAGTTGTTCAAAAAATCAACATTCCTATACTTTGGATTCACGATCAGCACGACATGATTACGCCTTATAAAGACATGTCTCACCTGCTAAACCAGGTTCTTCCGCATGTTACATTTCACATTACTGAGGGTCTGGGACACAGCCTTTACAACAACAATGAAGTCTCGGAAAAAATCATTGATTTTTTAAGCAAAGGCATCAAATAACTTTCACAACTTAGAATGTTTTATGCTAGCTTTACGAAGACACTAAGCCTCTTCAGCCAATAGTCTCATTGCATTAGCAAAACCACGACTTGTTTCATCGTAAACTTCATGACCGTAACCCATTTTGTCATTAAGGTCGTAAAGCATCTTATAAAGAACAAAAGGGTTTTGAGATTCGGAAACCCATTTGACAATTATATCTAACATCTCATTCATTTTATACTGAAAAGTCATACGACCGTCACCTTTCCTAATACCATCATTATCTGACTTTTTCTTGCCTAAAGACAAAAAAATATTTTTTTCATCGTAAATAATATCTCTTGACTGTTTAAATTCTTTACCCTTTGGCAAATAAAGCATTAGTACATTTCTAATACCCTTGTAATAAATATTATACTTTTCATCAGGGTTTTCAAAGTCTTTGCCTATCATTTGTCTTAGTTCGTCAATTTCTGTAAGTGTGCCAGTTTGTAAATCAATCGATAACTGCTTTCCACTCTTTTCATTTACTCGACGTAAAAGTTCTAATCTTTCAATATCACTTTCTGATAGGCCTTGCTGTTTTTTAACATCTTTTTCTTTCATAAATTATATTGTATTAAGTTCAAAAATTTGTTTGATTTTTAATGAAGCTTCTTTTAAGTTACTCTCATGCCATGTTATTGGATTTACTTTGCTTATAGCTAAAGCATACAATGGAAAAAATTCATTAAATGCACTATAATAATTTTTCTTATAAAGTTTATCTTGGTAAAATCTGAAAGCAGAATAAATAAACGAGACATGAACTTCCATTTCTTTTGCAAATCGTTCAACTACAAAACGATTGTTAATGTGGTTTTTAATAAAGTTGAATTTTTCAATACCGCAAAAGAAGTCCATTGAAAATTCATCTGCTTTTTCTTCAATAAGAAATAAATCAGGGTCGCCAGTCAAATGAAATTTTGTTTTTTCAATTATTTCTAAATCATACAGAACGTGGTGCAACTCATGGATTAGGGTTGTCCAAATTGTAGGATACTTTTTAAATAAATCAGTAAGGACAATACAAGGCTTCCCATTTACTACAAATGTGCCGCCACGGACTTGTGTATTTACGAGTTGATGTTGAATAATTACAGTTACGCCAATATTATACAAAGCTTTACAAATTGTAAACAAACCATTCTCTACATCCTGACAATATGGTTTTATTTTAACTATTAAATCCTTTAATTGTTCTCTACTATAATCGTTTATATTATTAATATTTTTGAAACATTGATAGGCTGAATTAATCCAAAAATTTTTCATTTTATCAGAAAACTTACGTTTACCTTGACTGAAAAGTGGATTAGCCAATTCATTTTCAAATTCTAAAATACTTTCAAATCCAAAAAAAGTCAAAACTCTTTCTATCGAATCATCAACATTATCCGTGTCTTTAAAAAAACCAATTTTGCTCAACTTTTTAACATCAAAATTTTTGACTAAAAAAGAGACTTTTTTTGCTTTTTCGAGTGCCGCAATGTTTTCCGGGCTTTGATTTTTTAAAACAGCCAGAATTACTTCATTCAACTCAACTTCTAAAAATTGAGAAATTTTTAAAATATTAATAATGCTTGGTTGTTTTGCCGTTCCACTTACAATCTCATCAAAAACATCTTTATCGATACTTAGAATATTGAGTGCTTTTGTTCTGCTTATATCATACTCAATAAGTTTGTCATCAAACAATTTCCTTAAATCTAATATATTAGACTCGTTTTGGAAGACAGATTTTAATAGATTATCAATATTAAACGTTGACATAAAAGAGTAATTACCCACAAATGTAAAGGATTTTATTAGAAATGCGAGTAAAAAAAGGGTATTTACCCTCATTAACAAAAATGAATGGCGGCATAAGTCAACACACAAAATAGAATTGGCTTTTGTGTAATTTGGGCAGATGGAAAAACAATGAGCTTTTGAAATGATGCTCAATTTCAGTTCCAGTCGAATTTATTAACCTTGTAAATAACTTAATTTTTTATTTTCAAAAAACTCTGGTTCGGGGCAGACCGAATTTTTCCCGACAAAGGGTGTGCAGCTAAATTGGTGTTGCTTCAAGGTGGGGCTGGTAAAAAATATCCCACCAGCATCAATACCCTGCCAGAAATCCTAAAACCATTCCTCAATTCCCAATACAAATAATATTCCAGGTAATGCTATAATTAACTGCTCCATTGCTGGTATTAATCAGCCGGCAATGACATCCGGTCGCCGTCACATCGTATATGACTAACTGCACACGGTACAACTGACCAACGGTACCCCCTGTGGACACAATGTCGCCGACTATGACTTGTGGTGGCGATGTAAAGCCTCCGCCAAAACCAATGGAACCTTCTGCGGAAGTTGCAAATGCGGCCATATTGGCTGTGCTAAAGGCAGCAGTTCTTGTATAATATTTCAATTGTGTACTGCCTGCAGTATTGTGTATCAAACCTTTGTTTCCGTTCACCGTCACATTTCCGGCCACATTTGCATTTCCACCCACAGCCAGGCTTCCGTCGGCGTTCAGGTTGCTATTCGTGTTCACACTTCCCGTAAAGTTTCCTCCACCCGCAACGTCCAGTTTAGTGACAGGGGCGGTGGTACCAATGCCCACATTTCCACCATTGGCCACCACCATTCGCGATGTGCCATCTTCGCTAATGTTCAGGTAATTGCCACCACTGCTGTAATTGTAAACCCAGGTTTTAGAATCGGCCGTATTAAAGAGTGCCACACTTCCATCGTTGATCTGTAGTTTGTAGGAGGGGCTCGTAGTGCCAATGCCTAAATATCCATCAAGATAGGCATTGTTGCAATGGGTGTTTCCAGCAACATCCAGTTTATACAACGGAGCAGATACACCAATTCCAACATTGCCGCCGTTCGCAACGCTGATTCGGTTAGACCCATCTTCCGCCAGCGAAAAAGAATTGGCTGAATCGTTGTACTTAAAATACCATGCTTTTGAATCTGTGGTATCATAAATGGCAATTGACCCGTTGTTTACCTGGAATTTATACAAAGGATTGGTGGTGCCAATGCCTACATTCTGACTAAATCCGGCTGCGCAGAATGAAATAAAAATAAGGGTAGAAATAAACTGTCTCATAATAGTAATGGTTGTTTTTGTTTAAAATAATAATCAGCCACCCATTCAGGTTTTCATTCTGAAATCGGAAGAAAATGTGTTAAACTCTTGCAGTAGCGTTTAGCGAATTTACTAATTATTTAGTTGAATTAATAGAAAATCATTAATGGAAAATGAACTTCAATAATGAACAACCAATAATAGATAATGAACAATTGGAACTCATTTCTTTCAATAAAATTTTTCTTTAGACCTCAATTTCTAAGGCAATAGGAGAGGAGGCAAAACAAGTAAGAAGTAGAATGTACAAGGACAAGTCAAAACCAAAAAGGAAAACGCAAACACACCATAAAAACAAGAATCCAAAAACAAATCCTTCCTTATTAATTTTAGGTTTCTATTACAAGGCAAAAATGTTTTTTGTTTCCGGTAAACATTATTATTGCTTTCTAAACAACGGCTCCATCTATGAATAAGCTGATGATTACTTTGTTTGTTTTGATTTGCTCCTGCCAGTTAGGTGTGGCGCAGTTTTACAAGTCGGTTTTGCCTTCACCCGAATTTACAAGTGCCCTTGAGAAAATAGTGCTTGATTTTCGGTTCAACTACAAGAACATTAAAGACAGCAGCATTTTAAAAGAAGGCGGCACAGAAACTTTTGAATCTGCTATCAAACTGCCGGGTGCACAGCAATGTCGCATTACCTTTTACAATTCCAAACTCGACACCAGTGCAAGCTGGCAGGCTGTTGTCTACAGGGGGGCCAATTTTAGCGAAGCAGTCAGAGCATATCAAAACACATTCCGGTTGGTAAAAAAAAGCCACTTGAACTGGATAGACCGGTCGCTCATGAGGTTTACCGGCGACTTGGAAAACCCGAAAGAAGAAGTTGACTTTGCCACCAGCACACTCCGCCTCGATCTGGACGATGACCGCTATAAAAAGTTTGCCGCCGAAATAGAACTCCTCAACAGCGGCTACGACACCTGGGAGGTTCACCTCAACCTGCAAACAAAAAAGAATGACGATGAAAAGTTCTAAACCCTAAACTCTAAATGGCGTTGTTATGTTAATAGGCAACAATCCTTTGCGAAGCAAAAAATCCTTTATTTTCTACAAAAAAAATCCTGCTAATCCCTTCAATCCGCGTCATCCGTGTTCCCAAATACCCTTCAAATTGATTCATTCAACAACGCCACTCTAAATTCTAAATTCTAAATTCTCAACCCTCAACCCTCAACTAAACATTAAACCCTAAACCCTAAACTCTTATTTTTACCCCATGGAAATGAGCAACTCAACCGCACTTTTAATAGGTGTCATCGTTCTTCTGATAGCAGGATTAATCTATTTATTTTTTCAACAAAAAAATGCACCCGCACCAGACAATAAAGCGACCGATCCCGCAACCAAAACCCTTTGCCTGCAGGCCTACGAAAGGCTCACCCTGTTGGTAGACCGCATTGCCCTGCCTAACCTCATCAGCCGTGTCAGCCAGGGCGGGTTGTCCAGCCGGGAAATGCAGATCCTGCTAACCCGCAGTTTAAAAGAAGAGTTTGAATACAACATTTCCCAGCAGATTTATGTATCCCCCGATGCCTGGGATGCCGTCAAAAACCTAAAGGAGCAAAATATGCTTGTGGTCAACCAGCTTGCCAGCGCACTGCCGCCCCACGCCACCGGTCTCGATCTCAACAAAATGTTGCTCGAATACCTCATGACCGACAACAAAGGCCAGCTACACGAAGTCGTCAGCGAAGTGCTGAGTTATGAGGCTAAAAAGTTGTTGTAAAAAAATTAAAGTGAGGGTGTTTTTTATTTACTTACTCCAGTTCCTTCAAAAATTCATCTAATGGAGTAATACCATTCGGATTCTTATCCAACAATTCAATTCGTTTATCTAAGAGTTCCTGTTGCCATTGTGGCAATTCATCATTGGAAATGTCATTGTATCGGTTTTTAAGTTTGTCCCAATTTTCAATGGTCAAAAAAACACCAATTGCTCTTCCCGACGTATCATAAATAAATTGTGGATTCATGGAAGTATTCTTTACCTATAGAAACCCTTGTTTCTGTTGGGGGCTTTCGGCTATTCTTCTTAATGTTGTGCGAAGTATTATCTTCGAGTCGCTGCCTCAATTTTGTCCATAGAAATATAATTGTCAAATAACACTTCACCTTCTTCATTTTTTCTCAAAATAAATTCGTATTCTTCTCTTGTAAAGAAGTCCCCGTCATGGTAATGGTAATCATTTGAAACTATAGCAGAGTTTTCATTTGAGTATAGGTCTACCAATAAGAGGCAATTATAGTTTGAAGAACTGTATCCGTTTGTTCTTTCTTTTATAAATTTTAAGACTTTATATTTTTTGGTTAAAGAGCTATTATCTTTTAATAATTCAATAGAAAAGCCTGAATTGTCCGACAAAATTTTATATAATTTATCCTCATAACTTTTTAAAAAATGACTATCGTAAAGTAAGCCTTCCAAGTCCTTTGATTGATATAAACTAGAAGAACAATATAGCACTATAAATTTGGGGTTTGAATTTTTTAGCGTTTTGTCAAATTCGCTTGTCCATCTTGGAATAATATAGTTATAGTCATAAATACTAACCTTTGGATTAGCCATATCTGTTTCCAAATCCATCTCGCCAACTAAATCTTGTACTTTTGAACGACTAACAATTTCTTGGTCTTTGGAAAAAATTTCTTTTCGAAGTCTGTCAATTAAATTTTGTTCCTCTAATGGCTCACTTTTATACTTATTAGCTAAATACTCAATGGCTTTTCTTAATTTCATTTCAATGTCATCTTCTTTGGGTTTTGGAATAAACAGTTCAACAAGAATTGATAACATTAAGGACAACGTTAAATAGAAGCCGTAGATAGTAAACAAAATAGTTCCATAAATAAGAAAGTCGCCTTTCGCAAAAAGAAGTGATATGAGTAAGAAAAAGTAGGAGGCAAAGAAATTCGTTAGTGGATTGCTTGAAATATTAACCTTAGATTTAAATTTTACCCATTTTCTAAATCTGCCAACATTTGTTATGTTTATAGAAATAGTCAAGGAAAAAAAGAACCATAAATAAATAATTATGCTTTTTGATTCAGTGGTGTTAGTCTGTAGAAATGAAAAGAGTCCAATAAAGGTTGCAAATAAAAAAGTGATTGCGATAAGGTAAAACTGTCTCCAAAAACTTGACGTAACTTCAAAATCTTTTAGAAATAAAGGGATGGCAAGTGTCAAACCGCTAAGTCCTGCTGTGATTTGGCAAATGCTTTGAATATCTGTCTCTGATATAGAATAGGCCACTTTAACTACAACAAGAATGATTAACAACACAGTAATAGTAATCGAAGAAATAAAAGTAGCTGTATAAAACGATTTGTCGGAAATTATAAATCCCGATTTAGGTTTTTCTGGCAGCGGTTGATGCTGCCCTTCGTTGTTATTTCTTCGTCTGCTAAATGCCATTAGAGTCTGTTAATATTTCGTACAACGGACAGGGCTTTGTGTAGGTTGGGAAATAGAATTCCGTCTGCCCCGAACCGCTGCTGATTAAAAATATAAAGTTGAAGTTATGTACAAAAGCCAATAGATATTCGTCTACTGGAACAAAAGCTGACCAGAATTACAAATGCTCATTGTTATTCCGTCTGCCCAACTTGCCCAAAACCCCATGTTGGCAGTTCGTGCATTTCTACTTTTCGTTTTTATTTATCCAATTAGCAATGTCGTTACATGCAGCTTGAACAACAAGCCAAGAAATTTTACAAGTGTCTATGTCTGGATTTGTTCGTACTGCTAGTTGTTGATACGGATGAATGATATTTCTAAAATCTCTTAGTGCATGGCTGAATTTTTTTACATCAAGTTGTATCCAACCAACTTCGTGTCCAACATCAATCATGTCGCTTAAAGACCAATCAGCAAAATGTTTTACTCGTCCATCTTTCTTAGGTGCATTTGATGCTGTATTTGCAATTTGTGGTTTCCTTTGCATTGTCCCCATTAAAAAACCTTCCAACATACTGCCCATCATAATTACAGCACTCACCGTTGCATTTACGTCTATGCAGCTTTGTATTTCAGTCCACCGTTGTTGTAATATTTCTGAAATCCCAAATTCAAGGTTTAATTTGTCAAAATCTGGGGGTGGCAGAGGTTTTAATTCTGATTCTGTGGGTTTGTCTGAAAAATCATAATTCGGTTTTTCTCGTACTAATTGAGGTTCAACTCCAACTATGTTTACTTTCAAACCTTCAACAGCTAAGATTTCATTAATTGTCGTTAAAGCAAGTTTTATTAGGTCTCTGTCGCCACCATATAATTTTGGTGATGCTAGTCGTAAAATTGTCTTTTGTAAATCAGTTCCGTTTAGCTGTCCAACTATTGAATGAGCCCATGTATTTCTTGTTGTTCCATCATGAGTTACGTTTATTCCAATTTCTTGGAAAAATTTTGTCAAATAGTAAGAACTTCTATAAACTGGATATTTGTTTTTATCGTCTCCACAAATAAATTCTCCAATTTTATTTTTTGTTGTTATGTCCATTTAAAATTTTCTTTTCTAAGAGGTCATTTGATTGACAGGTCATTTTGCATAACTGCCAACTCAAAAATAGGCAATGTTTTTAATTCGTAAAAAAATTTTTTCTACATAAAAGCTTCTCATTATCAACAACAATTGAAAATGCACAAGTCTAAAAACATTCGCCAATACAATTTTGGCAAAACTTTCGCATTCCTGATTGTTTGCAAATATTTTTCAAGTAAACCCACTGTCATATTTTTTTACTTCCTAACCTTTAGAAGAAGCCAGTCCCAATTTCTTAGCACGTTTATGTAAAAGCCCCATACGCTTCCTCCCTCTCCTTTGGAGAGAGACCGAGGGTGAGGTCCATCCGCAAGCCGGCATTGTTGCATCGCACTCTTGTACTTTTTATTTCATTATTCAGCAACACACCAAATGATCCTGTATGAAATATAAAGCCGCTGGCATCAATTTTTTGTATCTTTCAAAGCCTTTATTTTGTTTTAGTTTTTGCAAAAGACAATACGAACAGATCTGTCCATGAAAAATAAAATGTTGTATTTATTGTTAACCATCGTGTTCATAGCCACAACTAATTATCTTTTTGCCCAACAAAAAACCCAAATAAAACAACCCACAGAAAATAAGCAAAAGCCCTCTGGTAAACAACTAAAAAAGCCAAAGCGACAGACTTTCTTTGGCAACATCTTCAAGCAGGTAAAGAGTTCTGTCATGGTCAGCAAACAGGACAGCATCAACAAGGCTACTGTCATCAATGCCAAAAGTGTAGTACCTTTCATAGAATACCAGGGCAAGGTCATCCGCACCATCAAAACATTTCAATACACCTTTGACCAGGTCTTTACCGACACCACCCAGCGATACTATCACATTGGCACCAAAGTACTCAATGCCCTTCACACAGAAACCCATAGTTGGGTCATTAAAGACAATCTTTTTTTCAAACACGGCGACAGTCTTAATCCCTACCTGCTCTCCGACAACGAGCGCTACCTCCGCTCCCTTGAGTTCATACAGGATGCACGCATTGTAGTGCGAAATATAAAAGGCGACAACGATTCTGTGGATGTCGAAATCATTACCAAAGATCTGTTCAGCATCACCGGCTCACTCGATTTCAGCGGTGTAAAACGCCAGAGAATCAGAGCAGGAGAAAACAACCTGTCTGGAGCCGGACAAAAGGTGCAACTAACCATGCTCCACGATGCCAACCGCTCACCTGCCTATGGGTTCGATTTTCTTTATTCCAAAACAAGCATTGCACACTCATTTGTCAGCGGCACTGTCGGCTACAGCCGCATCAACAGCGACCCCGCAGCCAGCGACAATGTGGAAACGTTTTACCTCCAGGCAAGCCGTCCGCTTGTGTCGCCCTACTCCAAGTTGGCCGGGGCGTTTGAGTTGTCGTTCAATCAATCCAAAAATACATTTAGCAAGCCCGACAGCCAGTTTTACAGCTATCGAAATGCAAACATTGACCTGTGGGCGGGCTACAATTTCGGTGTAAAAAAACTACTTCAAAATGACAGGTTCAGAAAGCGGGCTTTTGTGGCACTCCGCTACATCAACCGCAATTTTTTTCCTGCACCATACCAGGTTGGCAATTCGTTCAACAGCTATTTCAACGCAAGAAAAGGAGTACTCGGCGAGGTCACTTTTTTCCGACAGGAGTTTTATAAAACCAACTACATCTACGGCTTCGGAACCACCGAAGACGTGCCTTATGGCTACAACATAGCAGTGACCGGCGGGTGGATCAAACAACTACAACTTGCACGGCCCTATGTTGGATTCAACGCCAATTTTTACAGCGTTTCCAATCAAAAGGGGCTGTCGCAGTATTATATCCGCAATGGGTTTTTTATTAAACAAGGACACCTGGAAGACATCAGTTTTATGCTGGGCGGCAGCATGTTTAGCAAGTTGCACTATTTTAAAAGTTTCAAAATGCGGCAATACTTTAAGGCTAACTTTTCCCGCATTTTTGGCCGCACTACTTTAGATCCCTTGCAGATCAACAACCCACTCGGACTTCGCTATTTCAGTGCAGATACTCTCAAAGGAACTCAGCGGTTAAGCATTTATACTGAAACATTTTTCTTTGCAAAATACAGGCTGCTGGGGTTTTTGCTGGCACCATTTGTTTTCGGCGATGCCTCTATGCTGAAAGCAGAAGGAAAGTCATTTTTCAAGTCAGACATTTACACAGGCATCGGTGGCGGCATCCGCACACGCAATGTCAACCTGGTCTTCGGCACAGCCGAATTGCGGTTCATTTACTTTCCCCGAAAAGCACAGGAAACCAATTCATTCGTCATCTCCTTCACCGGCGATATCCAGTTCAGGTACAACAGCAATTACATTCGTGCCCCCGACATCATCCAGCTCAACAGCGAAGACATCAGCAGTTTTTATTAAAACAAGGAACAATTAATAATTAACAATTAATAATTAATCATTCAATTCTTCCGTCTTTCATGTGAATGGTTCTGTCACTCACAGCCGCCAGTTCTTCGTTGTGCGTAACAATGAGAAATGTTTGATTGAATTGCGAACGCAATTGAACAAACAGTTCGTGCATTTGTGCGGCATTTGTGCTATCAAGGTTGCCTGTTGGTTCATCTGCAAAAATGATTTGAGGACTGTTGATCAATGCCCTGGCTACTGCTACACGTTGCTGTTCGCCGCCACTCAGTTGTTGGGGTTTATTCTCCAGGCGGCTACCCAGTTGCAGCGTCTGTAGCAATTCCCTGGCTCTTTCCTCCACATCTTTTTTCTTTTTTCCTGCTATCCAGCCTGGTATGCACACATTTTCCAGTGCAGTAAACTCCGGCAGAAGGTGATGAAACTGGAAAACAAAACCAATATGCGTATTTCTGAATTTTGCAAGTGATTTTCCTTTCAAAGTATCCATCCTTTGGTCGGCAAGATAGATTTCGCCGCTGTCAGCATTGTCAAGCGTGCCTAATATGTGCAGCAGCGTACTCTTGCCTGCCCCTGACGATCCAACAATACTTACAATCTCGCCCTTGGCAATTGATAATCCAACACCTTTGAGTACTTGCAGGGAACCGTAACTTTTAAAAATATCTTTTGCCGTGAGCATAAAACTCCTTTTTAGGATAAAACTGATCAATTAAAATACAAACATACAGGTTACAGGTAATGGCTCATTTTTTTTGTTAAAAAACCGGTATGGCATAAATAGCAAAACCTTGATTTGGTTTTATCGGATATACCCCTACATTTGCAAAAATTCAAAAAAAATTAGCACAGATGTTTTGGACCTTAGAATTAGCCAGTTACCTTGAAGAAGCCCCATGGCCGGCTACCAAAGATGAGTTGATAGATTATTCTATCCGCTCCGGTGCTCCCATAGAAGTGGTTGAGAACCTGCAGGAGTTGGAAGATGAAGGCGAAGTTTACGAAAGCATAGAAGACATCTGGCCCGATTATCCAAGCCAGGACGACTTCATGTTTAATGAAGATGAATACTAGTTGCATTCCTTCATTATATTTTTTTCAAGGACCATTGTGCATTGCTGCATGATGGTCTTTCGTTTTCAGGCTGCTATCAATGCCTTTCCCCATACTTCACAATTCCTTAATTTCGCAGCATTATTTAAAACACTCAACGAACTTCTTGCATGGCAGACGTTTTTGCAAAGCTGATAAAAGATGGTGGCCCTTTAGGGCAGCACATGGACAGGGCGCATGGCTATTTTGCTTTTCCAAAACTGGAAGGCGAACTTGGTCCCAGAATGACTTTCAGAGGAAAAGAAATGATTGTATGGAGCCTTAACAATTATCTCGGTCTCGTCAACAATCCTGAAGTGAGAAGGGTAGATGCTGAAGCCGCCGCTATGTATGGAATGGGAAACCCCATGGGCGCAAGAATGATGAGTGGCAACACTGCAAAACATGAAGAACTTGAGAAGGTTATTAGTGGTTTTGTAAATCGGGAAGATACCATGTTGCTCAACTTTGGTTACCAGGGCATTATGAGTTGCATAGATGCTCTTGTCAACCGCCGCGATGTGGTTGTGTACGATGCCCAGGCTCATGCCTGTATTGTAGATGGTGTACGACTGCACATGGGTCACAGGTATGCCTTCAAACACAATGATCTTGAAGATTGTGAGAAACAACTGCAACGTGCCACAGAGATGGCGGAGAAAAACGGCGGTGGCATTTTACTGATTACCGAAGGCGTGTTTGGCATGGATGGCGAACAGGGAATTTTGAAAGAGATAGTAGCACTGAAAGAAAAGTATGAGTTCCGGATATTGATAGACGATGCACATGGCTTTGGCTACATGGGGCCAACGGGTGCCGGTGCAGATGAAGCCCAGGGTTGCCAGGACGGCATTGATTTATACTTTTCCACGTTTGTAAAAAGTATGGGCAGCATTGGCGCATTCATCAGCGGATCAAAAAATGTGTTGAAATATTTGCGATACAACACACGCAGCCAGATTTTTGCAAAAAGCCTTCCACTCTTGATTGTGGAAGGAATGCTTCACCGAATGCAGATGGTGAAAACCATGCCTGAACTAAGAGAAAAACTCTGGCAAAATGTTTATCGCCTGCAAAAAGGTTTGCAAGCCCGTGGCTTCAATATAGGAAATACCAACTCACCTGTTACACCCATTTACATGAAAGGCGATGTGCCGGAAGCCACTTCAATGGTCATGGATTTGAGGGAGAATTACCATATTTTCTGCTCCATTGTTATTTATCCAGTCATCCCCAAAGGCGACATTATTTTCCGCATCATTCCCACCGCAGCCCACAGTTTTGAGGACATTGACCTGACTCTAAAGGCGTTTGAAGAAACAAAGAAAAAATTGGACAGCGGGGCTTACAGGGCAGATAAGATACCAGACATGGCGGAGGCGATTTAAGTTTTGATATTTTTTTTGCCCCGACATTCATCCATTATTCAGCTTCATTGGCGTCGCACTCTTTTACTTTGATAATTCTATTGGGCATTTACCATGTTTTATCATTTATGTTTTGAAAGTTAAGGATTGAGCAATGATACATGGCATCAACTTGAAAGGCATAATAGTGAAGCATTTTAGTAAAAGGAAATTTCAATCAACTTGAATGATGAGTTTGACCATAAAACAACTCCTTCGCCCCACGCCTCTGATCATTCTTTCAGCAATAACACTGATTGTCATCTTCTATGAATTTTTCTTTCAAACTGCTGCCAGTCGTGAGTTTCGTTATCCACTCATGAAACACCAGTTTGTTTTTTTTGCCGAAATGATTGCGCTGGATTTGGTGATAAAATTTATTTCCCAAAATAAAAATTACTTGCTTTGGTCGCTACAAATTCTGGCCTGCTTCGGCATTCTCTATTACTGGATCGTTATTTAGCCTGTCGGCAAATGGCCACTCTTTATTCATCTTTGCTTTCACGAAATAAACAATGGTTCCTGTCGAAATAACGATGAGGCCATAGCTGACCATCTTCATACCCGTTGACCACAAGATGAACAGCCAGATAGCAATAGCCAGGAAAACAGGCAACGGAAACAGCGGCATTTTATAAGGGAAATTTTTGGCTGCTCTTGCTTTTCTCAACATCAGCAATCCAATAGCCTGCCCTATGAATTGTATCAAAATCCGCATGGCTAAGATGGCACTAATCACCTCGCCAAGCCTAAACAAAAGGCTGAAAACAAAAGCGATGCTGCCCAGCACCAGCAGCGATATGTAAGGGAACTGTTTGGTAGGATGCAGCTTCGCAAAAACTTTAAAGAAAGCACCATCAGCCGCAGCGGCATAGGGTATGCGGCTGTAGCCAAGTGTTGCTGAAAACACAGAGGCAAATGCAACCCATAAAATAAGGCAGGTCACAATTTTTGCAGCAGTATTTCCCATCAGTTCTTTCATAAAAATGCTAAGAACAAACTGGCTGTCTTTGGCCACATTCCATGGTATCACACTCGTCACACTGATGTTCATGAGCAGGTAGAGTGTAGTGATACCCGCAATGGACAAAAACATGCTTCGTGGAATGTTTTTCGATGGGTTGATGATCTCTCCGCCAAGGTGGCAAACATTGTAGTAGCCAAGATAGCTGTAAACAGTTTTCACACTCGCAAACCCAATGGCAGCAACAAATGCAGCATTGAATGTAAGCCCGTCATTGATGTGTTGAACCGGCGAAAGAAAGTTGCCATGAGCCAGTCCGCCACCAATGATCCAGAACATGGTGATGAGGACACCCGCCCACAAAAACACACTGATTTTGCCAATGGCATCTATCTTACGGTAAAGCAAAATAACAATGAAAATAATTACGCTGCCACTCACTATTTTGCTTGCAATAGTTGAAAGCGGAACGAGATAAGAAAAGTAAGCCGCGAACCCAATGGCAGCCGATGCAATGACCAATGGAGCCTGTATCATGGTCTGCCACACAAACAAAAAGCTCATGAATTTTCCTGCACCTTTTTCGCCGTAAGCTTCTTTCAAAAAATTGTAACTGCCGCCTGCTTTGGGAAACGCCGCACCCAGTTCGCTCCATATCATCGCATCAACAAATGACAGCACGGCACCGGCAATCCAGGCATATAAAAACCAAGGTCCGTTCATCATGCCAATGACCATGGGAAGGGTTATAAATGGCCCGATGCCCACCATGTCTATCATGTTGATAGCTGTTGCCTGCATCAGTCCCAGCTTTCGTTCCATTGTTTGTGCCATGTTGGTGTAGGTTTACAGAATATTGCAAAGATGCGTTTTGTTTTTTCATCCAAATATCGCAAACGGGCAATCAAAATCAAACGTAAAATAAACTCACCTTTACGCTGATGATTCTGCAATATTTATTGGTCATGTTGCTGCTGACTGTTGCTTCAAGCATCAGTGTGTTCAACAATAAACTCACTGCTACCGCTGGCATTGCCGGATGGTTCATTGGCTTGCTCATCTTTGCAGGATCTGGCTGGTTGGGGATTACTATGCTTTCTGCATTCTTTCTGTTAGGAACCGTTTCCACTTCTTTTGGAAAAGAAAAAAAACAAAGACTTGGGCTTGCATCAGGACAAGAAAGTAAACGGACTTTGGGACAAGTATTTGCCAATGCGGGGGTGGCGGCTTTACTATGTTTGGGGATGATGATAGTCCCTTCTTACAAAGATATTTTAATGCTGATGATGGCCGCATCATTTGCATCAGCTACCGCAGACACCATGTCGTCTGAACTGGGAAATGTGTTCGGAACAAACTACATCAATATTATTTCTTTTAAAAAAGACAAACGCGGAATGGACGGTGTCATCAGCCTTGAAGGAACTTTGATTGGAATAGCCGGAAGCATTGTTATTGCTTCATTTCACTGTTTTTTCAAGGGAAATATTTCAGGCTTTTTTATCATTATTATCGCCGGAACTTTTGGGAACATCTTTGATTCTATTCTGGGAGCGACTGCCGAAAGAAAAAAGCTGTTAACCAACAACGGTGTCAACTTTTTGAACACACTGGCGGGTTCTATCACTGCCCTGTTCATGAAAATGTTTTTTTGAAAATTTAATTTTCCCACGAATGAAAATTGAAAAATGCAACCCGATTTTTTTAAAAATCCACATAAAAAAATGCCCCACATGGAGTGAGGCATTATCTTTTAAAAAATAGTTTTAATCTCTTTGCTCCTTGTTCTCAACAGGAACAGGAATCAATTCAGGTTTTTTGAGACCAAATAAAATTGACAACACATCTAACACGTTCATGAATAAAGATTGAATGATTGAAAGCCTTTTACAAACATTGATGTGTCGAAACTACACGAAAAAAATTGTAATTATTGTGTTCTCTCAAAAATATTCTTTGTTGGAATGTGTAATCGTCGTTAATGGTAATGATGTTTCTGTTATGGGCAATATGCCGTATTCTTAAAGTCTATCAAAAGTAAAGATGCTAGTCAAGGGTTGAAAAAGCATGTAAAAAAATGACTCCATTGGGAGTCAAATATTTGTAGAATGAATAGTTACAGGAGGTTCTACAACTCCGTTAGGAGTTGATTGTAAAGCCTGCGAATATTAGACTCCTAAAGGAGTCGTAAAATCATGAGAGGAGGCGTTTTTCTACAATATTGAACTCCTCTGGAGTTCCAACCTTTTGGTATTAAAGGTTGTCGGTTATTGAACATTTGTACCATTCTCAAAACTGTTTTTTCTTTTTTTACAAGAAAATATTTGAATTGTTTTATTAACCATTATTTTTGATGGCATATATTTTGGTTTAAAAATAAGAAATTCATAAAAAGTCGAAAAATGAAAAAAATATTATTACCTCTTTTCGTCGCAATTATCGCAATTGGGATTAGCACAAGTTGCAAAAAAACAGTCAAAGCAATATTTCCTGGTGCAGAAACTGATTTGCCGGAATTTCAACATGACCTCCCCGCTATCCCTCAGGCAGCTGTTGGGTTCGATTTACCTATAAGCGTGGATCAACCTTTTAATTTTGACAGTATTGTGAGAGTCAATACAGGAAATAATTTTGGTGCTGGCGATATTACTTCTGTAAGAATAAAACAACTTAAACTTAGAATTACTTCAGGATTTGATTCCGTTAATAACTTGTCTAATTTTCAAAGTGCGAGTTTCAAATTTTCTTCAAATGTTACACCAACTATAGCACCAGTACAAGTTGCAAGTATAACTTTTGACACAACTTATTCAATCGAAAAAATAATCCCAGGAGATGGAACGCCTGAATTAAAACCATATTTAGGTGGAAATATTTTGCATTACGACATTATTGCTAAAGTAAGACGGAAAACAACTAAAACACTCAAAATATCCGTTATTGCTACAATGCTTATGAAATAATTTTCCTGTATTAAACGGGTTTTATTTTTAAGCTAAATTTATTTCATTATGAAATATTGTGCAATTTTCTTTGCCATTGCATTTTTGAATGCACGCTCCTCCTTTGCGCAAATTGATCTCAACAATCTAAATATTAGCGACTTACTCGGCCAGGTTATTAAGGTGGACAAAGGTTTTGAACCTAAATTTTACATTGGCAACATTCAGATTCCAAAGGTAAAAAAGGTGGCGGAAATATTGGGTGTCAAAGACATTCCCGAAGTCAACAGCTTGTTTAAAACCTACAGAACGGGTAGAACAATTTACAAAATCGCTTCTTATGCCGGCAGTGCAGTAGCTGTGTATGGGGTAATCAAAAGCCTCGACAAAGCTGCATTGAAACAGGATTACCAGGCTGCCATCATTTCAGGGCTCACCTCAATAGGTAGCGGTGTAATTGTAAAGCTGCTTACTAAAGCTGCTTCGTACAAAGCGGTTGACATTTTCAACCACACCGTCAGGAATAAGATCAAAGACATTTTCCATATCGGAGCCGCCTCGCAGAGTTTGGGAATAGGATTGTATGTAAGTTTGTGAGAGGATTGACGTAGAATATATTTATTTTTATCCACGTTAAAAGTAACTGAAAACATAAAATATGGGATTAGTTTATTCACAAATCACACTTTCAAATCCCGTAAAAAGCGACTTGCTGCCAATCAACATAAAATGTTTGGTTGATACAGGATCAACTTATCTTGTGCTGCCGCAGCACATTGCCACACAGCTACAGCTTTCAATATTGGAAACAAGGGAAGCAACGACTGCTGGCGGAGGCTCACACAAGGTTCCTTATGCTGGATCTGTGAGAGTAAATTTTGAAAACAGGAATTGTTTTGTAGGAGCCATCATCATGGGTGACGAAGTGCTTTTGGGTGCGGTTCCCATGGAAGATATGGATTTGGTTGTGCAACCAAAATTATTAAAGCTGACTGTTAATCCTGAAAGTCCTATACTTCGCAAGGGGTAAAATAGTGAATTCCTTTCTGCGGAGTAGGAAAAAAATCCGTTTTTAATCAACTCATTTTTATTTAAAAATCCGTTTAAAATCCGTCCAATCCGTGTCATCCGTGTTCCATAATCTACTCACTTTTTTATGCCTTGTACAGTATAATGAAACTTTTTTTCTTTTTGGCAATGTTTTAAACAGTCCATCAAAATATCTTTATGCCGATGTTGTTCTTCACAAGAGCTTCTATTGTGCGCAGCCTTTATTATGTGATGGTTTGCAGGTGAAAAACACCAGCGTTAAAATAGCCTCCTGCTTTATCTGGAGGAAAACAAATTTATTTTCTTCTTAAGCTTTAGCAGAAACCTACATAAATCATTTTGGCTAAAGCCAATGTTTGTTGATTGATTTTTGTAGAATGGGTTGAAACCCATTCCTATTCAATTGCCTGCTGCCCAGCTTGTTTCATTGTTCCGAAGGATACTGAAATATGAAATGGAGGCAGGTCTGCGACCGGTAAATTTTTAGTGTGTGCAACGATAGGGCAAAAATTACAGCTTACGAACTGGTCAGCGCCCAATACACCAGCAAAGGTTGAAAGAACAACCTGACCAGCCGCTTTTGATCACTATCCAGGCCCGGCATGTCGCGGTGACGCACATATTGCTCCAGGTTACCGGGAAAGACCGCAATGAAAAAAGCTGCGGCCACCTTGCCCACTGCTTCTTCATGTTTACCCGGAATCAGCAACGCCCCGGCCAGTGCCAGTTCAGCCCATCCCGAATATACAACAGTATCATCTTTATCTAAAGGCACCTCGTCCGGTACCTGCGCCCTGAAAGCCTTGCGGGCAAAGGTTAAATGACCAACACCTGTTGCCACCAGGAATGACCCTAATAAGATGCGTGAAAGTTTCATGGTCGGGGAGTTTGTTGGTGTATGGAGAGGGGTTAATAAACTGTGCCAGCCTGGATTACTCAAAATAATCTGCCAGCACTGAAATAAATGCTTGAGAAATGAAACTCCCTGCTTTTAGAACAAAATAAAAAAAACGACAAATGTTATTCTTTTTTGAAGATGCGTAAGGTGAAAAAATCTACTGATTGAAGGAAAAGTAAAGAAGCAAATGTTTAAGTGGATTGTGTTGATATCCGGGGTGATTGGACTCGTAGTGGTAATTGAATCCTTCTACTAAAGGAACGTTTACAAGTTGCTCACTAGTCTGCCACTCACTAGCTATACGATCGTTGATCTTCTTAAAAATGTTTTCTGTGTCGCCTTCTCTGATGTAACCAATCATACACCCCTTTTTACTGTAAATGCTATTGATAAACTTCTTCATGCCCTTTTCTGAAATGTAATCAGCAATTAGTTTAGAAGAGTTCTTTTCAGATAAATTTTTTGCTTCGGCACCATAAACGTTTTGTGTTTGAGGATTACTGAAGTATGAAAACTTAATATCAAAACGTTTACGTTTCTTTCCTTTGATTTTAACACCATCGACAGTTTGATGTCTATCACGACTATCAGTGTCAATATGGTAAGGAATAGACTGCTCCAAACAATACAACTCTATCTGCTCCCCTAAAAAATCAGAAATATCTTCCTCATCAAAAGCCTTCGTTATTCTTTGAGTAATTATAGCTTTTTGATAGCCACGAACTATCAATTCGCAGCATTTGTTATCAAATGCTGCTGCGGCATCTATGAAAGTTGAAACACCTTTTTGTTCCAATTGCTCACTTTCGGAAGGAATGAATTTGCGACTAATGTTCAAAATTAGTTTTTTTCGTTAATCAGTTCTGCCAGGATAGAGTCTGCATCATTTAAGGCTTCGGAAATTGTCCAAAACCTTTTTTCATTTGGTTTAACCAAGTAAATTTTCTTGCTTTTATAGTATCGAAATACTTTGCGGTAATATACACTTTCAGAATGCTGACTTAAAACATGCTCATTAATTGAATTGATGAGCTTGCTAAATTTATCTAACTCAACTTTACTTATCCACGCAGATCCTGGTTGCTTATGAGAATCAAAATGAATCTTAACAATATGCAGTAGTTCTCTTCTTCCAGAATCTAGCACTTCAACTCCAACACTACTATTGCCGTGAACTAGAGTATCGTTTAAAGTTGTAGCTAAAACTTCTGCGTAGGATTTTACCTCTTTATCCACGCAAATGGAAGATTCAGCATTATTTGACTTGTAACGCTCATGCAGAGAAATACTGTTGGCTAAAACATCTTTTATCAAATGCTGTTCTTGCTTGCCAATTTTGAGTTCTTTGTAAATAAGCCGATCTATCCGGGATTCAATATTCTTGATAGTTTCTTGTGGATTCATAAATACCACTTTGATAGCGTCTAACTCTGTAACGAGTTGTTTGATAGCAGACTCTGACATTTGCTCAACAATTGCTGGAAACGATATTGCATCATTGTTTTGGACACGCCCGCCTTTATCAATTCCCCATGATGAACTTGTTAGAAAATAATAGTAAGATGCTAATGATGAGTTAAGGCATACTACTAAAGCCTTGTGATATTCAGGGCTTTTATCTTTTGCCGATATGCCATAGGCAGACTTTAGAAAAGCGCATTTGAAATCAATATAAGAAGCGCAAAAATCGCCTTCTTTGGAACCTTCATTAATTAAAATGACTGGTGGGTTAAATACATCGCTGTTATTATGGCGATAGTTCAAATGCCTATCACCAAGTTTCTTTAATCCATCCGAAGTCGTATAATAACGGCGAATGTCTTCTGACGTAATAAAAGTATGATTGGCTAAATGGGGATTACCAAAATCTTTACCCCTCTCTTTTATATGAAGTCCCGTACCTTTTTCCCTTTTTGCAGTAATAGTATCGATACTACTTATTTTTTTCAACCTTCTAATAAAAATATAGTCCCTCATACTCCCCCACATAGCTATCTTAAAAATTCTGGATCCAGGTGCAAGGACTTCCTCTAAAGGCAAATACTTCACTTCTGTAGCATCTATTACTACTACTTGAGTGTTGCCAATAGTTTCAATGTTTTTTGGAACGCAATAAACAACATGATCTTTCGGTAATTCCTCTTGAATTTGTTTTTTATAAACGAAAACTGCTCCCGGATTGGTCGTATTCTCGAACATAACGTTACGAACTACCGCAAGATTAATTACCGTGTCAACCTGAAAACTGTTGAATATTCTATGCCGAAATTTTTCGTAAACCTCACCTGTGTTAAACAGCACTTTTGCTGTAGTAACTAACGCAATAACCCCCTTTGGCGCCAGCAAAGACGGCATAAAATTCATATAAGCACAGGCAATTTGAGCAGGCAGATTGTGCTCTTTAATGTAATCCGCAACAATTGGTTCAGGTTTATCTTTTTTCCACGGTGGATTACCAATTATAATATCGAATTGCTGTTGGTGAACATCCGACTTTTCAAAAGTGTTAATTTGGAAGAGATTA
>JAYTGA010000265.1:0-6354 GCA_043733905.1 Segetibacter sp. | reverse complement strand
GGAACGTGAGAGGCTTCCTTAACGATGTGCTATTATGCAGTAGCAAGAGTTCGGACACGGACACCAATGTGACAAGAGTCGCTGTCGGTCATTATTGTTACCCAATTTCCGCTACAGGTGGAGAGAAGCGTTAAGAAGCGTCGGACTAAGCCATAGTAGTGATGAAGTCTTTGTAATGAAGATGGAGCAAAGGGCTTAGCTCATTCATTTGCATTAAGAAAGACAACCCGCCGTTGTGGGGACGATCAAGTTTAATTCAATCCTGCGGTTAATTCTTTATCCGCTGAATGAGAAGAGCCGTGTGAGGTGAGAGTCTCAAGCACGATTCTGTGAAAGGCTTGGGCTGAAATGCCCTTGCCTACTCGACTCTTTTCTCTAAGCCTTGTGCGCAGGGCAGAGACCCCGGCGCCGGTACTGCGATTCATGACGAGATCAGTGAAGTCAAGCAATATCTTCCGCATTTGCCGCTGTTCTTCACCGCAAACCCCAACAACATAAATACCGGTAAGCCGTAGCCCAGTGTTCCTCACCCACCATCATCTACAGACAAATAATTGTTGACAAGCAAAGCCGCAACAAAACCACAGCTAACGTGTTGGTTAAAAAATTGCAGATTTTAAAGAATAATTACACTGCGCTTCAAAGCGTTTGGTTTTATTTGCACTCAAATCAAAACATTGTATGGTTGAAGCGTTTATTGAACACAGACCTCATGCTGTCAGCAAAAAAGTACCTACTTCACACTACGTCATCATTGCAAACGGTCAGGAAATTCTTGGAGAATTTACAAACAAAAGGGCGGCTAAATATGCTGCTTTGAGAAGTGGACATTGGCCTGTACTTGTGCCTAAAGAACGCCATTTGCAAAACAGGTCTGAACCTGATCACTGGCTAATTGATACAAAATAAATTGGTCAAAAAGCGATTTGGGAACACGGATGACACACCTGCCCGTCCGTTCTGGCGGGGATTGATGGGATTAAGCAGGATCCTTTTTCAGAAAAGGGATTTTTGCTTCGCAAGGGATTATTGGCTGTTTACGCAACAACGCCTCTCGGTGTAACATGTGTACATCTGGCTAATGTTATCTGGTTATAAAATACAACACACCATTCACCAGCCCCGGATAAACACTGATAATATCTTCCAGAAATTGCTGTTTGTTTTTGGGCGAGATGGTGTCCTGTTTGGCATCGCCATACATGATTCGCAATGAACCCAACGTAAATGCTGCAGACCCGCCTATATCATTGGTTCGGGTTCTTTTTTGCCCCTTGCGGATGTTAGCAAAAAAAAACACAATCATCAACTCCGTGGCCGACATTCTTCACTCACCAACTACAAAACATTGAGACCTATTAGTGAAGAATACTAACAGCCGTGAAAACGAACAGCCTTACCCACCATTACCAGGTTCGGATGAACACGGGTAAGGTCTTCCAGAAATTTTCAGCCTTTTTGGTGTTCTTCACCTGCAAAAAATAACATAATCCACCAAAAGCGGTGCTACACTCCTACAATGGTCAGTAAAATACGAAAAAAGCCCAATAGCGTTGCCCATGCACTAGTGTGCGACACCAATAAAGCTAAATGAGGGAACGAATGCCGGAAACCCCAAAAAAAGTTAACTTTCCGCCTTTACAGGTGTTACAGGAAGGACAAAATACACAATCATTCCCAATCATAACCCATAATTCATCACTCACAAAAAACAAGCGGGTCTTTATTTTGAAACTGGCTAACATTCATTCATACACAATCATTCCCACTCTTCTCCTCACCATACACTATCAATTGGGCAAAACCTGCGCAATGAATTGCACTCCTCTTTGATTGCTGTTGAATGAGCCATGGGTAGCAACATTTCCATCTCCCGTACCCAGCCTCGCAAACCGGGCTTTAACGGTGTATAATCCTGCCGGTAAATTGGGGGCGATGCCGGTAGCTACCTGTGTCTGTGATGTGGACCGCTGAACGTAATAATCAGCAGAGGCATAAGAAACTCTTGTGGAAGATATATCCACTATTTCCACTACCACAAAGCCTTTGGAATCAATGGTGCCGGGCCCATCGCCGGTCACGGGGAGAGTGAGGGTGTAAAGTACCGTGGAAGGCTGGCTTAATACAAACGGGGTATTATCAACCCCTGCAATGTCTTTAGAGAGCAAAGTTCCATCGAGTTGAGAGTATTGAGTAGGAATGAGGGTGAAACCATACGGTTTGCTTCCCCACGAAGCAGGCTGACCGGAGCCATTAGACTGTAGTATTTGCCCGCTGCTTCCTTCCACGCCATTGACTGCAAGTGCACCGGTGTTGGTATTCATTTTAAATGTCCACGCAGAACTTGCACCATAAAATCCTACATAATTATCATTCTCCAAACCAATGAATGCGGCAGGCCCCGTATTGGCTGCATTGTTTAGCCAAATGCCTGCCTGCCCGTCACTACCTGTTCTTATGCGCAGCCTGCCATTTAGGTCAAGTACATAAGCAGGGTCGCTTACGCCAATGCCCATGTAGCCATTTCCTTTCATCCGCACATTTTCAGTAAACTGGTTGCTTGAGCCATAGCCAAAAACAATGTCGTCTAAATTCGTTTTTGAAAACATTTGAAGTGCCCCGCTTTGAATGCCAAAACCATAGTGGGTAGGCGTTCCGTCTGTCCACAACGAAATTTTATCGCCAAGATTTCCATTAAAAGAAAGTGGAACAATGGGATTGAGATAGCCAAGACCAACATTGCCATTTCGCAAAACCGTAAGGGCATTGGAAGGAAAGAAGCCTGCCCCATTGCCTACCTGGAAAATCCTGTCTGAAGCATTTTCAGTGAAAGGGTCGGGGGAATCGCTAAAATCATTGAGTGTGCCAACGCTGAATGAACCGGGTGCATTAGCTGTTGTCTGGTTGCCAAAAGCAGTTGAAGCTACTCCACCGGCTTTTGCAAAGAAACCCATAGCCGTGGAGTAACCCTGGCTTGCAACAGAACTAAAGCCGGCAGCCACAGAATAGTTACCAATGTTGCTGTTGTCCCACTGTGCACCATTCACATAGCCCGCCCTGAAAGCCGCTTTTACAGGATACCAGAGCATTCTTCTTCCTGCTCCCTGCTGTGGCAGGTTGCCTTGCGTGCCGGGTATGTCACCCGTTGCAGAAAATAATACACTGCTGTCTGCCACATGCAAAGTTGCTAAGGGAACGGTCGTATTAATGCCAACCCGCTTTTGTGCAAAAACATGTAAGACAAGAATGGCAAGACTGCCTGCGAGAAAGAACTTTTTCATAACGATAGTTTTCTCAATTTAATCCAATAAAATGAAAGGGAAAAAAATATTAAAAATGAGAGAGGAACAAAGCCGACACTGTTTCTATGGTTCTTCAATGCTAATGGAATCTGTTGCATGAAAAAGCCATTCATCATTCAACAGGGTTTTAATAAAAAATACAATTGCACCAATGCCAATGACTATCAGACCATACCAAATACAGGGGCTGCCTGTAGTACAATTGAGGAAGCCCCGGGCAACCCGTCATTCATGCAAACTGGCGTAACGGATGAGTTGATCCTGCCGCTATTTGACTTCGGCTATATTTTATTAAATTTTTTACATGAAATTATTAGTAAGTTTTGTACCTTCCTGTACTAAAACAACTGTCATGGAAAAAAATAATTCATTACAAAGCAATCACCGCAGAAAATTTATTGGCACCCTTGCTGCAAGTGCCGCCAGCATTGGCTTTGCACTATCATTGCCTGCTCAACTAAATGCTACACCACATGAAGACCGGGAGCATGAATTGGCGGAAGCTGATGTATGGTTCAATAAAGTAAAAGGCAAGCACCGGATTATGTACGATGTACCACATCCCAATGAAACATTTCCATTTGCCTGGCCAAGGATTTTCCTGGTCACCAACCAGCAAACCGGCTCATCTGCAAGTGACTGCGGTGTGGTCGTTGTATTACGCCACGAGGGCATTCCTTACGCCTTTGAAGACAGAATATGGGCAAAATATAATTTTGCAGAATTTTTTAAAAAATCCGGAGAGTTAGGACACGGTTTCCAGGCTCCCGATGCAGCCACTGCTGCCAAAACACGCAATCCGTTTGCACATCCTGCTAAAGGCGATTTTAAAGTACCTGCCATTGGCGAGGTGGCTATCGGCATCAACGAATTGCAGGCAGATGGTGTCATGTTTTGCGTATGTGATGCCGCTATCACGGTTTACAGTGCTATAATGGCAGAGCAAATGAAAATGAGCCCTGAGGAAATAAAAAAAGATTGGATAAATGGTTTGTTGCCCGGCATACAACCTGTCCCTTCAGGAGTGTGGGCTATAGGAAGGGCGCAGGAGCATAAATGTGCTTATTGCTATGCCGGATAGTGGGTTACATTCCAAACACCGCTCCGCTGCTAAAGTAAGTATTGCAGATGTTGTTGAAGTTTCAGCAAAGCGTAACTTAAATTCAACATGAACACTATGACTGTGACTGGTAGATTTAAACAATGATTGAAAATTATTAGCACCCTAACTTTCTACCGGATATAGTCCTGCTTTTCATAAGAAATTGAAGTGATCCTGCGGAACACTTCAAATAGCGGGGTGTAAATGGAGATGCCCATGAGGGTAGCGACCTGGATTTGGTCATTCGTACCCCTTCGTTACAAAAGTTGCCGATGAATGTTTATTTAGACCTCAAAGAAAAAATACAGGAAAGCAATATACCCATGGTGGTAGAACTGTTTGATTGGGCAAGGCTACCCGAAACCTTCCATCAAAACATCCTGGCAAAACACGAAGTGCTTTTCCGTCATGCACCTATGATGGTAAACGATCCCAAAGCCGAATACAAAAATCTGATACAGACAAATGAGTGAATGGAAAACATATAAAGGTCTGAACCAGGATTTACCTGAGTTGATTGATGAAACCCGCTTGATTCAGTGTTCTTCGGAAACCTAAAACAAGCAGAGGAAAAAGATTAATGAATAGCAGTCACCCAAGCCGGGGTCTCTTGGCTTGCGCACAAAGCTTGGAAAGAAGGGTCCTGAAGGACAAGGGAGTTTAGAGTTTAGGGTTGAATACCTCCTCTTCTACTTCATACTTCATACTTCATACTTCATACTTCATACTTCATACTTCATACCTCATACCTCCTACTTCACACCTAACACCTAACACTTCACACTTCACACTTCCTAACACCTGATGCCCATTTCGCATAGAGCAGCGCATATTTCTGCATTGGCGGGCAGTTCTTTGTCCCATGTCAGGGTCACAATATCATCGCTGCTGATGGAGTTGACGATGGCAATGACCGGTCGGTTGAGCATGAAAATGCTGCGTAGAATTCTCTGCCTTTGTTTTAACTCATCTGGCAGAGTCAATAAATGTTTTGGTATCACATTGTCTATATGCAGCAGGCCATGTAGGTGGTGCCCCAGCAGTAAAATGCAATCGTCTTTTATTGCCTTCACTAACCCGCTGAAAACCATTCCTTTTTTCAGGTTTTGTGAGCACATCTTTGCTTCGTGCCGGAACTGTGCTTTCAAATATTTTTTGACGGAGAGTCTGACTTTTTCATCTTTGCCAATGTCCATCACATCGGCCTGGCACCAGGTGTTCACCAGGTTTTCTTCTTCTCCAGGTTTTTGGTACTTGAAACCGCTTTGGAAAAAAGGAATAAAACAGTTAACCCCATCGTAAGTGGCAAAATATCCCATGGGGATATGCTTATAAATATACACCCACACAGGCTGACCATCTTCCTTACATTCTCTTAATTCCTGCAATGCCTGGCTTTGTGTTTTTATTGTCCGACTGGGTGAGCCTACAGGCTTTTGCCTGTTGCTATGCAAAAGGATAATACTGCCTTGTGCAGGTTTGTCTGTTGCCACATACAGCGGCATATAATCATCAGGCACCTCTGCCCACTGGCTCAGGGTGTTGTAGGAGTGGTTTGCATGGGATAACGCTGGGGAGCGGGGGATATTGTGTGGGGGATTATACAACAGGTATAATTATGAATAAATTTAGTATCCGGATAGCCAGTTCCCATTATTTTTTAGGAAATGCGCATACCTGTCTGCACTAAAATGATTGGTTCCAGTCCTGCCGGACGGTTGCTTTTAGGGTAGTAGTTTCAAAAAACAGATGGTGATGCTATTATTTATGCTAATCAAGGGTTGGAATTCCAGAGGAGTTCAATATTTGTAGAAAAAAAATATCCCCACGATTTCTACGACTCCTTTAGGAGTCGAACATATCAAACTACATGTTCAACTCCTAACGGAGTTGTGAAAACATTTTGGAAACTATTTCTGCTACAAATATTTGACCCCTAACGGAGTTATT
>JAYTGA010000264.1:0-19939 GCA_043733905.1 Segetibacter sp. | reverse complement strand
AGCGGGCAGCTCTTGATGAACTAAAAAAATTACAATCGCAGCAGGCTGCATAAATCAACCCTATTAACATTTTATTAGGCGTAAGGTGAGTTAGTAATCAGGATTTCATTAAGTTTGGGGAATTGAATGACAGACAAAGAAGATCGGGCAGCATGCGCTATTTTAAAAATATTGTCAGTGTCTTTTGCTTCCATGTAAATGTAAAAATTTTGAATGATAAGCGGAATTTTTTTTAAAAAAGTCTGGATAAGCATATTAATTAAAATCTGGTCTGTTCCACAAATGTCATAAACAGTTGTCATGTCAATACTGACTTTTTCATTTTTTAATATGGATTCATTTTTATTCACACAACAAAGAAATGTCTATTTGCCTAAAATTATTGATTTACAGACTTAACATTTTGCAACAGACATGCCATTTGGTTTTGACTTTACTTTAACCAATTAAATCTTTTAATTTCAATTATTTTTGCAGTCCTTAATAAACATTTTAAAAAAAATATTATTCAGTTCAAAAAGTTATTTTTATTTCAACAGTTATTTTTTTATGAAGAAATCTTTCTTGACAGCAGCTTTTTTTGCCTGTCTTTTTGCTGCCAATTCCCAATCAAACGATACAACAATTTCCATTTCTACAGCGCCAAAAAAACTTCCTGAAAAGCCAAAAAAGGAATGGAGTAAACTTGATCTAAGCAACCGCTCAAATGATCACCTTATGCTTCAATATGGTGCAGACACCTGGACGGGAACAAACGATAGTGTCTCTCCAAAAGGGTTTTCGAGGTTTTTCAATGCTTACATTATGCTTGACAAGCCTTTCAGAGGAGATCCTCGGTTCAGTATTGGGCTTGGCGCCGGTATAGGCAGCAGCAACATGTTTTTCAAAAACGTATATGTGGATTTGAAATCTAATGCCAGTAAACTGCCATTTCAACGGGCAGATACTACTAATCATTTTAAGAAATTTAAAGTAACAACCATTTTTCTTGAAGCACCTATTGAGTTAAGATTTTCAAGCAAACCTGACCAGAGCAATAGTTCATTTAAAATAGCTTTAGGTGTAAAAGTTGGTACTTTGCTGAAAGCATATACCAAAGGCAAAACTTTGCTGGATAAAAATGGAAATACCATTAATAATTATATTGAAAAGGAAAGCGATAAACGGTTTTTTAATGGTACTAAATTGGCTGCCACTGCCAGAATTGGCTATGGAATATTTAGTTTGTATGGTGCCTACCAGGTGACCAGTGTGCTAAAAGATGGCACAGGTCCCAATGTAAAACCCTACTCAATCGGACTTGCTATTAGTGGTTTATAAAACCCTACATGACAAAACAAAGGCCACCGCATTTATAAAAATCGGTGGCCTTTTGTTTTATACCTTAACTTTCAGATTCAAAAAACAAAAGAAGAAATTGATAGACAAAAAGAGCAAAATAGAACAGCAGGAAAAGGCTGTATTAATCGGTCTCATTCACCAGGAGCAAACGGAGGCGCAGGTCAAAGAATATTTGACGGAGCTAGCCTTTTTGGCGGAAACAGCCGGTGCTATAGCTGTTAAAACATTTTACCAAAAACTGAAACATCCCGACAGCAAAACATTTGTAGGAAAAGGAAAGCTGGAAGAAATAAAAGATTATGTATGGGAAAAAGAAATAGAACTCGCCATTTTTGACGATGAACTGACAGGCTCACAAATATCAAACATTGAGAAAGAATTAAAGATCAAAACCATTGACCGCAGCGATCTTATTCTTGACATATTTGCTGCAAGAGCAAGAACTGCGCAAGCAAAAGTTCAGGTGGAACTGGCGCAATACCAATATATTCTTCCAAGGCTCCGGGGCATGTGGAGCCACCTGGAAAGACAGGGCGGCGGCATAGGAAGCCGTGGGCCAGGTGAAACAGAAATAGAAACCGACCGCCGGATTGTAAAAGATAAGATAAGCCTGCTTCGCAAAAGGCTGAGCGGGATAGACAAACAGGCCTTTACGCAAAGAAAAGACCGGGGCGAATTTATTAGGGTGGCACTGGTAGGCTATACCAACGTGGGCAAAAGCACAATTATGAACCTGCTGAGCAAGAGCGATGTTTTTGCCGAAAACAAGCTGTTCGCAACACTGGATACCACAACACGCAAAGTAGTTTTTGAGCAAACACCATTTCTTCTGAGCGACACAGTCGGCTTTATCAGGAAGCTGCCGCACCACCTGGTCGAAAGTTTTAAAAGTACGCTGGATGAGGTGCGGGAAGCCGACATTCTGCTGCATGTGGTGGACACATCTCACCTGCAATACGAAGACCAGATTGGTGTGGTCAATAAAACTCTTCAGGAGTTGAAAGCCTTTGATAAACCCATTCTCACCATTTTCAACAAAATGGATTTGTATGAGCAAAACACTTTTGATCAATGGCTGGAAGAACATGTAAAAGAAGAAATTTTGCAAGACCTGAAAGAGAAATGGGAAAACGTGACACAAGGAAATTGCGTGTTCATTTCCGCTCTTGAGCGAAAAAACATTGACTTGCTTCGTCAAACCATTCTTAATAAAGTTAGAGACATCTATCGTATCCGTTACCCCTATAAATCTGAATATTTTTTCTAAATAAAAAATGTCTGAGAAAAAGATCAAATGGTTTAAGATAGCCGACAGCAAACAGACCATTGCCTGGCAGCCAAACAACATGGCGCTGGCACTAGTGGGCAGCAAAACAATTACATTGGTTAGAACTGGCAATGACATAGCTGCATGTGCCCACAAATGCCCCCATGCCTGCGGGGTGTTGGCAGATGGGTTTGTGGATGCACTGGGCAACATTGTTTGCCCGCTGCACAAATATAAATTCAGCCTGGAAAATGGCCGCAACGTGAGTGGCGAAGGTTACTATCTCAAAATATATGCAACTGAAGAACGCGAA
Source organism: Segetibacter sp. (assembly GCA_043733905.1). GTDB lineage: Bacteria > Bacteroidota > Bacteroidia > Chitinophagales > Chitinophagaceae > Segetibacter. The sequence goes on along the minus strand of JAYTGA010000264.1, from coordinate 17,018 downwards.
GCAGGTTTGTTTGTCGGGTTTGAAGAAAACAATTGGCTCAACCTTTTTGGCTGAGGGCCGGAAAAGACATTCCAAATGCTTTGAAGATGAAATTTTGCATTTAATTTTAACGCCTTTATGTCCCTATTCATCGCATCGTTGAACTCGGGTAGCAATGGCAACTGCTACTACATTGGCAACCGGCACGAGGCTGTGTTGGTAGATTGCGGCATCTCGTGCAGGGAAATTGATAAAAGAATGAAGCGGCTGAAGCTGGACATGGCCAAAGTGAAAGCCATTTTTGTATCGCACGAACATACGGATCACATCAGCGGCATTGCTACACTATGCAAAAAATATCAGTTGCCTGTTTACATAACACCCGGCACCATCAGCGATAGCGGACTGGTCATTTCCCCCAATTTGATCACACCCTTTTGTGCAGGCGAGGCGGTGGCGATAGGTGGGCTTTTCGTCACACCTTTTTCCAAATATCACGATGCAGGTGATCCACATAGTTTTATTGTGCAAGGCAGCGGAGTGACGGTTGGTATATTTACAGACCTTGGCCGCTGCTGCGACCAGCTTGTTCATTATTTTAAACAATGCAATGCTGCTTTTTTAGAATCAAACTACGATGTGCAAATGCTGGAAACGGGCAAGTATCCCTACTACCTCAAAAGACGCATCAGTGGAGGTATGGGACACCTGAGTAATGCTGAAGCGCTGAATTTGTTTGTGACACATCGCCCTGCCCACATGAGTCTTTTGCTGCTCGCCCATTTGTCAAAAAATAACAACACTCCACAACTTGCACTTAACCTATTTCAGAAACACGCAGGCAACACTCATGTGGCAATTGCACCCCGACATGAGGAAACGAGGGTGTATGAAATAAAAAACAGTAAGGTAATAGTAAATGATTTTATCTCCACAATTCGGAGTGTGGGCTTGCAGATGAAAATGTTCTGACGTGCACATTTAGTGAAGTATATTTCGGCAAATGATATTGGTGTTTGTTTAAGGGTATGCAGCAATTGTAAATCGCCTATCACATAAATAACACAACATAAGAAACGCTTTTTAGGATTACAAAGCGTAATGGAAAACCCTTTAAATTGCAAATGAAAATTATCGAAAAAAGCCTACAAAAAAAGTTTAACCGATGTTGTGCTATACAACAATTAAACCCTAAACCTTAGTGGACATCCCCATTTTCTTTTTAGAAAATATTCCTTCCGAAAAAATCATCATCCTTCCGGAGGATGCCAGCCGCCATGTGGTGCAGGTGCTGCGGATGAAACCGCAGGAAACGTTGCAATTGACCGATGGTGCAGGAACACTGCTAATTGCTGAAATAGTCGATGACCACAAGAAAAAATGTACAGTTGTAGTAAAAGATGTTCAGCATTTTCCTAAGAAAGAACAGCAGGTTTCCATTGCCATTTCTTTATTGAAAAATGCCAGCCGGTTTGAATGGTTTTTGGAAAAAGCGATAGAAATAGGCGTTTCAGACATCATCCCGCTGCTGTGCGACCGCACCGAAAAACAGCATTTCAGGTTCGAGAGAATGAAGCAGATAGTCATCAGTGCAATGATGCAAAGTAAGCAGGTTTGGCTGCCGGTTTTGCATCAGCCCTGTTCATTTAGCGAAGCTATAAACGGGTCTGTTTATGAAACAAAGCTCCTGGCACATTGCGAAGAAAGCACCAAGCTGTCTATCGCTGATTTCAGGCATCAAAACTCAGTTCAAATATTCATTGGCCCCGAAGGCGATTTTAGCAAAGAAGAAATTAATACCGCACTCTCAAAAGGCTGCAAGCCGGTGTCACTGGGTGCTACAAGGCTGCGAACCGAAACGGCAGGCTTGGTGGCTGCAACTGTTTTATGTGTTTGATTTCAGCAAGATTTTTTAACCAAGTCCGGCATCGTCCATGCCGGCATCTCTGAGTTTGACTGGTTTCGAAAGGGATTTCTTCATGCGCATATTCAGCATTTCAACGCCAAACGAAAATGCCATGGCGAAATAAACATAGTTTTTCAGGTGAAGATGTTCTGCCTCTTCACCAGCCCATCCTTCCACCAGCAAAACCAGCCCGACCATCACTAAAAATGAGAGGGCGAGCATTTTTAAAGTAGGATGTTTGGTAATAAAGTCTGATATTTTCTGGCTAAACGAAAACATGATGAACATGGCGATCACCACAGCTACAATCATGACTTCTATATGTTTAGCAATGCCCACAGCGGTAATGATGCTGTCGAACGAAAAGACCATATCCACCAAAATAATCTGCCCGATGGCCGCAGTGAAAGAAGATGGTTTTTTACCCGACCCGCCAGCTAATTCCTCTTCTCCTTCCAGTTTGTGGTGTATTTCTTTCACGGTTTTAAAAATGAGAAACAAACCACCTGCAAGCATTACAAGACTAGCCACATCAAAGCCTTTGTCAAAAATGGTAAACAGCGGTTTGCCCTTTTGTTTAATCAGCCACCCAAGCCCCATTAGCAACAATATGCGGACAGCTATACCCGCCACCATCCACACTTTGCGGGCATTCAACTGCTGGTCTTTGGGCATCCGCCCCATGATGATGGAAACGAAGATGACATTGTCAATCCCTAAAACAATTTCGAGAATCGTCAGCGTCAGCAAACTGATCAAAGCATCCCACGACAGTAAATAATCCATACAGTAAACTGGTTTATTGGTTTATTGGTTTATTCGTTAATCAGTCAATTAGTCAAAAGTCAATTAGTCAACAAAACATTAACCCCAATTAACCAATTAACGAATCAACTCCCTGCAAATATTCTTTACAATTCCCGGTCCTTCATAAATAAATCCAGTCCACACTTGCACTAAACTTGCGCCAGCATTCAACTTTTCTTTTGCATCGCTGCCAGTAAAAATTCCTCCGCTGGCAATGATGGGCAATGCGCCACCGGTTTGCCGGTAAATGTATTGAACAATTTTTGTAGCGTTTTCCTTCAACGGTTTGCCGCTCAGGCCACCTGCACCTGCTGCTTTTAAAATGCTGTCTTCGGTTTGCAAATTGCTTCGGCTGATGGTTGTGTTAGTGGCAACAAGTCCACTCAGGTTCACTTCGCGGCTCAGGTCTGCAATGTCGTCCAGTTGCCCCACTGTGAGGTCGGGTGCAATTTTTAACAACAGAGGTTTGGGGTTGATTCTGCCCTGGTTAATATTTTGCAAATTGCTCAGTATTTTGCGAAGCGAATCCTTCTCCTGCAATTCCCTGAGACCAGGTGTGTTGGGCGAACTTACATTGACGACAAAATAGTCCACGCAATCAAACAACCCAGTCATGCAGAGCTCGTAATCTTTCCAAGCCGTCTCATTGGGTGTGGATTTGTTTTTACCAATATTTCCACCCACAATAATTTTTCTGCGGTTGACCCGCAGCCTTTCTGCTACCGCCTTTACTCCATCATTATTAAAACCCATCCGGTTAATGATGGCTTCATCTTTCGGCAGCCTAAACAGCCGCGGCTTCTCATTTCCCTGCTGCGGTAGAGGCGTTACAGTACCTATTTCCACAAAACCAAAACCCAGTGTTTCCAATTCAGGAATGTAAAGGGCATTTTTATCAAAGCCTGCACCAAGACCTACGGGGTTTTCAAAAGGCAAACCAAACACCTGCCGGTTGAGTGAGGGATGAATACATTGGAACTGCTTCGCAAAAAACATACGCACAGCCTCGTTTGCACACAGTGTTTTCAAGGCATTCATGGAGAAATGGTGGACATTTTCTGCATCGAAATTGAAAAGAATATTGCGCAGCAACTGGTACATGGCTGCGAAGATAATTGTTTGGAAAGCTCAAAGTTGGAAGGTGTGACCACTTGGTTTCTAAAATTTGGTTGCTAATTCCTTTTTTACCTACATTTGCAGTAGAAACAACAACCGAAGGGAACGCAAAACGTTCCCTTCTTCTATTTTAATCATGGCGAGCGACACAATTATACAAACAATTGAAACAATGCTCAACGGGCTGTTGACAGAGCATCCCCAGGATTTTTTGGTTTCGATAAAAGTGAAACCAACCAACAATATCAAAATCTTTATTGATAGCGATGAGGGCATTTCAATTGAAAAATGTGTAAGGTATAATCGTAGGTTGTATGCACAAATTGAAGAAGGCGGATTTTTTCCCGATGGAAATTTTTCATTGGAAATTTCTTCACCAGGGGTGGATGAGCCGTTGAAGCTTCATCGCCAATACCAAAAAAATATAGGAAGGCATTTGCTCGTTACTTTTCCTGATGAAACACAGAAAGAAGGCAAATTGCTGGAAGTGACAGATACGGACATTGTCATAGAATCAACCAGCGGGAAAGGTAAAAAGGTGGAGACACATCAGCACATTATTCCAATCGAAAATATAAAATCATCAACAGTTCAAGTTCAGTTCTGAAAATCTTAATACTAAGTACTACTATGGCAAGTATCAACCTCATTGAAGCATTCCAGGAGTTTAAAGATGCAGAAAACATTGATCGCCCTACCCTCATGAAGGTGGTGGAAGATGTTTTTAAAACCTTGCTTCGCAAAAAATATACGAGTGATGACAATTTTGATGTGATTGTAAACGCTGAAAAAGGTGATCTGGAAATCATTCGCCGCCGCATGATTGTAGACGATGGCGAGGTCATAGATCCGCTGGCAGAAATAGCTTATAGCGATGCCACCAAAATAGAACCCGATTTTGAGGTAGGGGAAGAATTGTACCAGGAAGTCAACATTTTCGACTTTGGCCGCAGGGCTATTTTGGCCGCCAAACAAACTCTTGCAAGCCGCATCAGCGACCTGAAGAAAAATGTATTGGTCAAAAAATATGGCGAACGCATTGGCGAAATTGTGAGTGCCGAGGTTTACCAGGTCTGGAAAAAAGAAGTCTTGCTTCTTGACGAAGATGGAAGTGAACTTATTCTACCTAAATCAGAGCAAATACCAAGCGATTTCTTTAAAAAAGGTGAAAACATCCGTGCTGTAGTTGAGCGTGTAGATTTGAAAAATAATACACCAGTCATTATACTGAGCCGAACCAGTCCAAAATTTCTTTCTAAGTTGCTCGAAATAGAAGTTCCCGAAATTTTTGATGGTCTTATTGTTGTAAGGAAAATTGTAAGAGACCCGGGGGAAAGAGCCAAAGTTGCTGTGGAAAGTTTTGACGACCGCATAGATCCTGTAGGAGCCTGCGTGGGCATGAAAGGAAGCCGTATTCATGGCATTGTTCGTGAATTGAAAAATGAAAATATTGACGTTATTAACTGGACAAACAATATCAATTTGTTATTGCAGCGTTCACTAACACCCGCCAAAATTACCAGTATGGACATCAACCACGACACTAAACACGCAAGTGTTTACCTAAAGCCCGATCAGGTATCGCTGGCAATTGGCCGACGTGGAGTTAATATTAAACTGGCTTGCGAACTCACAGGCTACGAAATAGATGTGTTCCGCGACAACGAAGGCGAGGTAGAAGAATTCGATATAGACCTTGAAGAATTCAGTGATGAAATAGAACCGTGGATCATTGATGAATTGAAGCGCATAGGTTGTGACACTGCCCGCAGCGTACTCGATCTTACCGCCGAAGAACTTGAGCGCAGGACTGATTTGGAAAAAGAAACTATTAAGGAAGTGTTGGGAGTATTAAAAAATGAGTTTGAAAAAGAGTAGAAAATTAAAGTAATGATGATTTCATTTTGATGGCATTATCGTTGTCGTAACTTATCAGAAACCCTTTGAAATTCAGTTTGAATTTTCGTTTCCAATATAGCTTTTTTTATCTTTTATTAAAAAAAAGAAAACAGGGTTACATTTAATGAGCATTTGAATAAAGAGGGAACATTTCAAATCGGAAAAAAGCTGTAGCATAAAATTTTTAAAAATAATAACAAGCTAAACCCAAATATAAAAAGTATGTAAAATAAACACTTTGAGCACAAAAGTTGGGTTACTTTTGGGGCCGTTTGTAAGCAACGGGATCCGCCGGATCAAATAAAAATACTGAATGACAGAAATTAAATTACCGAGATTATTAGCCGCGGCCAAAGAGTTCAATATTGGACAAGATACACTTGTTGACTTTTTGGTAGGAAAAGGATTTCAAAAAGACGATCTCAAGCCTACTGCCAAGCTGAACGAAGACATGTACCGAGCTCTTCAAACTCAGTTTCAAGGTGATAAAGTAGCAAAAAACAAAGCAGATCAGGTAGAAATTCCTAAAGGTCTGCAGCCGGAAAGCCGCAAAAAAAGGGATGAGGAAGATTTGTCTTTTGTGAAAAAAGAATTTTTCAAACCTGTCGTTGCGCAACCTGAACCTGTTTCAGAACCTAAACCGGTCATACCCGACCCTGTTCCGGCACCGGCACCATTAGTTACACCGGAAATTCCCACTCCTCCAATACCTGAACCAGAACCGGTGCAAGAACCCGCACCAATTGTAGTGGAAACTCCGGTACCAGATCAAAAAAAGGATTTGATTGTTGAGCCCGATAGGGAAACTGAAGTGCAGAATACTTCTCTCAAACTTGAAGCTCCGGAACTGGAAGGGCCTAAAATAATGGGCAAAGTTGACCTTTCAGCTATTGACTCTTCTACCCGTCCAAAAAAAGGAACGAAAAAAACAGCACCTGCAACTCCTGCTAAGGAAACAAAGAAGGAAACGACAAAAACGGCAAAGCCTGCTGCGACTGCTCCCGTTGTTCCTAAAACTCCTCCTGCCCCCGCACCTATCGTTCAGCCCGTGGCACCAGCAGCAATTGTTGAAGCTCCGCCTGTTATATCAAACATTAAAGCCGACAAATTGGAAGGCCCTAAGATTTTAGGGAAAATCCAGTTGCCGGTAGAAAGTGACACAAGACCCAAACAACTCAGCCCACACGAAAAGCGCAAACGCAAACGCATTCCTGTAAAAGGTGAGCAGGCGCAAAGAGATCCGCAGGCAAGACTGGGACAGCCAGGTGCTGCTGCCCCAACAGGTGGACAAAGCACAGGCCCTAATAATAGGTTTGGTCCGCGTTCATCAGAACTTCCCGGCGCACAACAACAACGTCCGGCAGGCGGCGGCGGTGGAAACCGTAGCGCAGGTGGTGGACAAGGTGCTGCCAATCGTTTTGGGCCACGCAGTGCAGAAAAGCGCAGGGACGACAAAGAAATTGACCAAAAAGAAATACAGGATAAGATACGGGAAACCCAGGCCAAGCTCTCCGGTGGCACAGGTCGCGGCAAGAGCATGAAAGCCAAAAACCGCAAGGCCAAGCGGGATCAGATGGACGACCAGATGGACGGCCAGGACGATAACAAACTGCAGGTAACAGAATTCATCAGCGTAAGCGAATTAGCTAACCTGATGGATGTAAGTTTTGCAGAGGTCATTGGAAAATGTATGGGTCTGGGCATCATGGTGTCCATCAACCAACGCCTGGATGCAGAGGTAATAGAACTGGTAGCCGGCGAATTTGGCTACGATGTTGAGTTCATTGACATGGAAGCCCAGGCAGAAATAGAAGAAGAGGAAGATCTTGATGATGCGTCTAACCTGGTGCCACGTGCTCCAATCGTCACCATCATGGGTCACGTGGATCATGGTAAAACATCGCTGCTTGACTACATCAGAAATGCCAATGTGGTAGCAGGTGAGGCCGGAGGCATTACACAACACATTGGCGCTTATGAAGTCAGCACAGCATCGGGCAAAAAGGTCACCTTCCTTGATACGCCGGGTCACGAAGCATTTACGGCCATGAGGGCAAGAGGTGCTAAAGTAACCGACATATCTGTGATAGTAGTAGCTGCGGACGATGCAGTCATGCCGCAAACCAAAGAGGCCATCAGCCACTCACAGGCGGCGAATGTGCCAATGATTTTTGCGGTGAACAAAATAGACAAAGACGGAGCCAATCCGCAGAAAATATACGAGCAGTTATCGGGCATGAACATTCTTGTAGAAGAATGGGGAGGAAAGTTTCAAAGCCAGGAATTGAGCGCCAAGAAAGGAATCAATATTGATTTATTGCTCGAAAAAATTGGTCTCGAAGCCGAACTCCTCGACCTGAAAGCAAACCCTAACCGCGATGGTTCAGGTACAATCATAGAAGCAACGCTGGACAAAGGCCGCGGTTATGTAGCCACCATCCTTGTTCAAAACGGAACACTTCGTCAGGGCGATATTATGGTGAGCGGACAGCACTTTGGTAAAATAAAAGCGATGTTCAACGAACGCAACCAACGTGTGACCGAAGCTCCGCCATCCACACCTGTGTTGGTGCTGGGACTGAACGGTGCGCCACAGGCAGGTGAAAAGTTCCGTGTTTACCAGGATGAGTCAGAAGCCAAAGAAATAGCCACCAAACGTGCACAAATTCTTCGTGAACAAGGCTTGAGGGCAAGAAAACACATTACCCTTGACGAAATAGGTCGCCGTTTGGCATTGGGCAACTTCAAAGAGTTGAACCTCATTATCAAAGGCGACGTGGACGGTTCTGTGGAAGCATTGAGCGATTCGCTGCAAAAGCTTTCTACCGAAGAAATAGCCGTTCGTGTGGTACTGAAAGGCGTTGGGCAAATTTCTGAAAGTGATGTATTGCTCGCAACCGCATCCGATGCCATCCTGATTGGTTTTAATGTGCGCCCAAGCAGCCAGGCAGCCAAAGTGGCCATGAACGAAGGTGTGGAAATCAAACTTTACTCCATCATCTACCAGGCCATTGACGAAGTCAAGAGCGCCATGGAAGGAATGCTGGAACCGAAGTTTACAGAGAAGATAACCGCCAATGTAGAGGTGAGAGAAGTTTACAAATTTGACAAAGCCACCGTGGCCGGATGTATGGTGATAGAAGGAAAGATTTTCAGAAATTCCAAAGTCCGCATCATCAGGGACGGTATTGTGGAATATCCGAAAGGCGAAGCCGCTGCTGCCGAACTTGGTTCACTCAAACGTTTCAAAGACGACGTGAAAGAAGTGAACAACAACATGGAGTGCGGTCTCACCATCAAAAACTACAACGACCTGCGTGCCGGCGACATCATAGAAGCATTTGAATCAGAAGAAGTGAAGAGGACGTTGTAAAATGTTTCTCCCGATGATACAAAAAGACCCGCTGATTTTCTCAGCGGGTCTTTTTATTGTCGTGTGAATGGACATTTTTCTTTGAATTTTCTCAGAATTATACTTCATTTACAAAGACATATTGCATATATTTCAACGTCCTTGACTTTGCCGACCGATGTTTTTTGTGTAATAAAAAATATTAAAATTTTTACATGTAATGTTTCGTAAAAAGTCAATAGATTTGCTCAGTACCTAGACTAAACGACCAATAGCTTAGAATATTATTAAATCAGTTTACATTAAGTAAAAAATTAACAATTAAATTCATTGTAATATATATGAAATAACTAACTGTTTTTAGGTGTATTCTTATGATATTCAACTAATTCTTGGCACTTTTTATGAAATACAGATATTTTAAAAATTGAGGAAAGAGAATTACAAATCAGAACAATAAAATAAAATGGCAGAAGACAGAATACTTAAAATTCGTTTCGCAGGCAGACTGATTGACTTACTTGGACAACAGATGTATGGTGGACCTGTGCCTTCAGTTGCAGAGTTGATTGCAAACGCCTGGGATGCTGATGCCAAAAAAGTTGAAGTTACTATTCCTGAAGTCTTAGATGAAAATTCAGAAATCGTAGTTAGGGACTTTGGCAAGGGAATGACTTTTGAAGAACTGAATGAATACTATTTACACATCGGTTATGAGAGAAGAAAAATAAGAGGTGAAAGAACTGATGATGGTCGTTTAGTTATGGGACGAAAAGGTATTGGAAAACTTGCAGGGTTCGGTATAGCGGAGGACATTGTTCTTAAATCTGTAAAGAATGGCAACCTTGTTCAATTTACACTAAACTACACAACATTACGAAGTCTTGAAACTATTGGCAATTATGAGTTTGCTCCAGAAATTGATGAGCCATCTGATGAGCCAAGCGGTGTTACTGTAACATTTAAAATACTTAAACTGACAAGAAATTTTTCTATAGACAGTTTCAGAAGAAGTATGGCAAGAAGGTTTGCACTTGGCTCTGATGCAATGGAAATATCTGTCAATGGAATGCCAATATCCAAAGAGAGTTTAGATTTTGAGTTTAGAATACCCGAGACAGCCGATGGTTGGCAGTCTGAAAATATAGCTGGATTTGGGACTGTGAAATTTTGGTTCGGTATTTTAAACGATACGATTAAAGATGCAGAATTAAGAGGCATTTCAGTTTTTGCAAGAGAGAGAATAGCTCAATTCACACCCTTCTTTTTCAACTTAACAGGAGGCATCAACGGTCAGATAGGTCTTGAATATCTTACAGGGCAAGTTCAAGCAGAATCATTAGATGATGACTATGATTTTATAGCTACCGACCGCCAAACAGTAAATTGGCAATTTCCCAAAGCTCAAATTTTAGAACAATGGGGGCAGCGAAAAGTCAAAGAGCTTTGCAAAGAATGGAAGAAGAGAAAGGATGATAAGAACATTTTGAAATTCAGACATAATTATGGAGAGTTTTTTTCCAGAATAGAACATTTGCAGGGGCAAGAACAAAAAGATATTGTTGCTGCTCTTGAAAAAATTTCAACACTCGAAAGGATAGAAGAAGAAGATTTTAAAATAATTGCAAATTCAATGATTTCGGGAGTTGAAAGGGAAAGTGTGAAAAAGGTTATACAGAGAATAAATGCTACAAGTGATGAAGCACTACCAGAATTGTTAGCCGCAATAAATGAATGGGACATTATCAGTGCGGTCTCAACAGCAGAAGTTGTGTTTGGAAAACTAGAAATCATAAAACAATTTGACAACTTAATTAAAGAAAGGACACCAGAAAAAGCTCCTAAAGGACAAGTTGATATGCAGACATTTATTAAGGGGCATCCGTGGATATTAGGCCCTGACTATGAGCAATTAAGTTCGGCAGATTTTGAACACGAAAGAGGAGTCGATAAATGGATAAAAGATATCATTCTTGAAACTGATAAAGAGCCAGCATTTAATGGAAAACGGGAAGACAAGCGTTTTGATTTAGTTTGTATTAAAAATGATTTCCTAGTAGTTGTTTTAGAACTAATGAGACCAGATAAACCTGCCGACTACGACCATGCTTCAAGATTAGTAAGGTACGTTACCAGAATATCTGCAGGTATCGCATCAAAGGGAAGTCAAGAAAGATTTAAAAGAATGAGCGTCTATGGATTATTAATTGCAGATAAACCAGATGATGACCCGTCATTATCTGGGTACTTACAAACAAACAGAGCTTATATGGATTATATAAGTTGGTCAGGGCTTTTTGATGTTGTTTCTGCACGTTACAAAGACTTCTTTGAAATGCTGAAAAAGAAAGCTCCAGATGACCCAAGAATTAAAGGATTAATAACTATTCACTAACGTTATAAGGTAATGGAACTACTATCAATTGACATCTTTAGCGGCTGTGGTGGACTTACGGAAGGTATGCACCAAGCCGACTTCAAAACAGAAATTGCATTTGAAATTGATGAAATTGCTTCAGAGGCATATCGTTTAAATCATCCTGATACGACTGTCATTACAAAGGACATTCGGGATGTTTCAATTGAAGAAATTGAAAGAAATTTAAACGGTAAAACAATTCACCTTCTAGCTGGTTGCCCACCTTGCCAAGGTTTTTCTTCGATCAGGCGGCTAAACAGGCCAATCCATGTAGAGGACGAAAGGAACAATTTAATAATGGAATATGTGCGACTTGTGCAAGCATTGAACCCATACACGATCATGATGGAGAATGTGCCGGGACTTGTTGAATATGATTTGTTCAAGAAGGCAATTAAAATTTTGACAGAGGAACTCAACTACAAAGTTGATTTCAAAGTTGTGAATGTGAAAAATTACGGAGTGCCTCAAAGCAGACGAAGATTAGTTTTGGTTGGTTCACGATTAGGAGAAATAAAAGTTGCAGAGCCATTGAATGAAAAGCAAACCGTAAGACAAACGATTGAACATTTATCATTACCTGAAAATTCTAAAGACCCGATTCACAAAATATTTCCGGTTCACAAGCCTCATGTTCAAAAACGAATTGCATTGACACCAAAGAACGGAGGCAGTAGAAAAGATTTACCAAAGAAGTATTTGCTAAAATGCCACAAAGCGGACAATGTTGGTTTCAATGATGTGTATGGTAGGTTGCGTTGGGACGACTACTCTACAACAATTACAGGCGGTTGTTTGAATCCATCCAAAGGACGGTTTCTGCATCCCGAACAGAACAGGAATATTTCAGCAAGAGAAGCAGCAATGTTGCAATCATTTCCGGCTGACTATAAATTTCCATTTGATATTCCAAAGGACAAACTTGCTTTGCTCATTGGTAACGCATTGCCGCCAAAGTTTAGTTATTACCAGTCCGACAATATTAAAAAGCATTTATTACAACACTTGACTTCCCAATAGCTAGCGATTCACTAAGCTTCATATTGCTTTTTAGCTAAAACTCCCCCACCATTCCATCCCCTATTCCGTTACTTTTGCGCTTCAAAATAATGCAATGAGTATTCATCAACAATTGAATGAGCAGGAACTGATCAGGAGGGGCAAAAGAGAAACCCTCATTGGCATGGGCATAGACCCATACCCGGCGGCTTTGTACCCGGTCAACAGCAACTCTGTTTTCATTAAAGACAATTACAAGGGCGAGGAAAATAAAGAAGACTTTGCAGACGTGTGCCTTGCAGGCCGCCTCATGAGCATCCGCGACATGGGCAAGGCTGCCTTTGCTGTCATACAAGACAGCTACGGCAAAATTCAGGTGTACATCAAACGGGATGAAATCTGCCCCGACGAGGACAAAACATTGTACGACCAGGTTTGGAAAAAGCTACTCGACATGGGCGACTTCATTGGTGTAAAGGGCTATGTCTTTACCACCAAAACCGGCGAAACCAGCATTCACGTCCGTGAGTTTACGCTGCTGTCAAAATCACTGAAACCATTGCCCATAGTAAAGGAAGCTGAAGGACAAACCTTTGATGCTGTCACCGATCCGGAGTTCAGGTACAGGCAGCGATATGCTGACCTGGTGGTCAATCCGCAGGTGAAAGAAGTGTTTGTGAAACGAACCAAACTCATGAATGCCATCCGCGAATTTCTAAACGAAAACGGCGCATTGGAAGTGGAAACACCTGTGCTGCAAAGCATTCCCGGTGGTGCGGCGGCCAAGCCTTTCATTACCCATCACAATGCACTAGATGTGCCATTCTACATGCGCATCGCCAACGAACTTTATTTAAAAAGATTGATAGTAGGTGGCTTTGACTGGGTCTATGAGTTTAGTAGAAATTTCAGAAATGAGGGCATGGACAGGACCCATAATCCCGAGTTTACCGTGCTGGAGTTTTACACCGCCTACAAAGATTATGAGTGGATGATGACAACCACAGAGCAACTAATGGAGCGTATCGCCATTGCCACAAATGGCACTACTTTAGTGAAAGTGGGCGACAAAGAAATTGACTTCAAAACACCGTACAACAGAGTGAGCATTTACGATGCCATCAATGAATATACAGGAACAGATGTGAGTGAAATGAGCGAAACGCAACTGCGAGAATTATGTACCCAACAACACATTCATGTAGAGGCCAGCATGGGCAAGGGCAAACTGATAGACCAGTTGTTTGGCGAAAAATGCGAAGGCAACTATGTGCAGCCGACTTTCATTATTGACTACCCGGTCGAGATGAGTCCGCTCACCAAGAAACACCGCACCAAAGCCGGGGTCACAGAGCGTTTTGAGCTAATGGTCAATGGAAAAGAAATCGCCAACGCTTACAGCGAAATGAACGACCCCATAGACCAGCGTGAACGCTTTGAAGATCAGGCGAAACTAATGGAACGTGGCGATGACGAAGCCATGTTTATCGACTACGATTTCCTCCGTGCATTGGAATATGGAATGCCGCCCACATCGGGCATTGGCATTGGCATAGACAGGCTTTGTATGCTCATGACCAACCAGCCTTCCATCCAGGATGTGCTGCTGTTTCCGCAAATGAGACCGGAGAGGGTAGAGGAGGTGAAGGAATAAATGTTTGGAGAAAGTATTTTTTAGCCTTTGATCAACTCTTCCCAATACTCCGCGGCCCGCCGAGTGTGAGGAATGACAATGGTGCCACCGACAATATTAGCGACAGCAAAAATCTCGTAGATCTGTTCTGTGGTCACACCAAGTTCATAATTTTTGCCCAGGTGATACTTGATACAGTCATCACACCGGAGCACCATGCTGGCGACAAGACCGAGCATTTCTTTTGTCTTTTTGTCCAAAGCGCCATCGTCGTAAGTGTTGGTGTCCAGGTTCCAAAGCCGCTTCATGACAAGGTTGTCTTTGCTCAGTATGACTTCGTTCATCCGGGTGCGGTAGTCGTTGAATTCGTTGATTATTTCGCTCATAAAAAATGATTGGCTCACGGAAGTTACAGAAGGGACGGAAATTTTTATATCCTCTGTTGCTTCTTTGAATTGTTTAAAATGAATTGATTGATTGGCTCACGGAAGGAACAGAAGTCACAGAAAAAAAATTTCCGTTTATTCCGTTCCTTCCGTGAGCAACTAATTTCTACAATGGATATTTGCCATCAGCTATCAGTTTATCAGCTATTCTCCTTCTTGCATTTTTCGTGTTGTAGGGTTCTGTTTTGGTAAATCGTTTCATGCCCAGCAACATCATGCGCTGCTCATCGCCTTCGGCAAATGAATTGATGGCGTCTTTGCCTGCTTTGTTGATGCGGTCTGCAGCATCGGTCAGATAGACTTTCATCATGTCTGTTTCATTTAGCGAAGCAGCTTCACCATTTTTTTCAGTTAATTTCATCACCCGCAGCAAGGCGCTTTCGGCCACAAAAGTTTCCAATGCCATGTCGGCGATGTTCATCAATATTTCCTGTTCTTTATCCAGTTTCATCATCAGCTTTTGCACGGCTGCTCCGGCTGTCATCAGGATGGCTTTTTTAAAGTTTGCAATGGTTTTTATTTCTACAGAAAATGGAGTCTCCTCTCCGCCGCCAAAGTCGGGAATGCTCATCAGTTCCTTCTGCACTGCAATAGCTGGCCCCATCAGGTCAATACGGCCTTTCATGGCTCTTTTCAGAATTATGTCAACAGTTAGCAAACGATTGATTTCATTGGTGCCTTCATAGATGCGATTGATGCGGCTGTCGCGGTATGCCTTGCTGATGATGTATTCATCGCTATAACCATTGCCGCCATGAATCTGCACGCCTTCATCCACAACATAGTCAAGCACCTCGCTGCCCACCACTTTCAGGATGGCGCATTCAATGGCATATTCTTCGGCTGCGCCAAGAAGTGCTTCGTTAAATGGCTTGCCCGCTGCCACCAGTTCCTCTTCTTTGTTGTCAATCCATTTAGCCGTTCTGTACAAGGCGCTTTCGCACACCCATGCCCTGATGGCCATCTCCGCCAGCTTGTGTTTGATAGCCCCGAACTGGCTGATGGATTGTTTAAATTGTTCCCTCACAATCGCATAATTCAGCGAAGTATTTAACGCCCTTTTGGCGCCGCCCAATGCTGCTGCACAGAGTTTTAGGCGACCAATGTTCAGGATGTTGAAAGCGATGATGTGGCCTTTGCCAATTTCGCCCAACAGGTTTTCGACCGGCACTTTGCAATCCTGGAAAAACAACTGGACGGTAGAGGAACCCTTGATACCCATTTTATGTTCTTCTTCGCCACGGGAAAAACCTTCGTAGCCACGTTCTACAATAAAGCAGGAAAATTTGTCGCCGTCCACTTTAGCAAACACAGTGTAAACATCTGCGAAGCCACCGTTGGTAATCCAGCATTTTTGACCATTCAGGAGGTAATATTTCCCATCATCACTCAGTTTTGCAGAAGTCTTTGCGCCTAGTGCATCGCTGCCGCTGTTGGGTTCAGTGAGGCCGTAAGCACCTTTCCATTCGCCACTTGCCAGCTTGGGCACATATTTTTCTTTTTGCGAAGCAGTACCAAAATAAAGAATGGGCAAAGTGCCAATGCCTGTATGAGCCGAGACAGCCACCGAAAAGCTGAAACCGCCGCCGAGTCCTTCATTGACCAAAGTGGATGTAATGAAGTCTTTGCCGAGGCCACCATATTCTTCGGGCATGGACACACCCAGTAAACCTTGTCCGCCAGCCTTCTTCATTAGCGAAGGCATCAGCCCCGCTTCCATACTGTCTATGCGGTTGACAATAAGCATGACTTCTGTGTCAAGGAAATCCCGGCACATGTCTTTGACCATTTGCTGCTCTTCATTATAATCTTCCGGTATGAAAATATTGTCAGGACTATCCTGTTTTATGAGCCATTCCCCGCCTTTCATTGTTGCCATGATAAGAATTATGAGTTAAGAATTATGAATGATGAGTTGTCGAATTTCTGTTGCTTTACGGTTTTTGGTTTTGCCTTTTCACTTTGGCCTTCTCCTCAAATCAAATTGTCATACACTTTTTGCAAAACGGCTTTGCACATTTCAATGTCTTTGTTGCTTACTCCTTTTAATGCCTCGTTCAGGGTCTGGCTGGCCATGTTCATGGTCTGCTCCTGCAAATTTTTTCCGGCTTCCGTTAGTGTAACCAGGTTAATTCTTCGATCATTTTTACTGGCCGTTCTTTTCACCAGTTTCAATTTTTCAAGATTATCAACCAGCCTTGTGATGCTTGGTTTGTCTCTAAAACTGCGAATGCACAATTCCTGCTGGCTGATGGCATTTTCTTTCCACAAATGATAGAGAACGCTCCATTGCTCAATGGTTATTTCTATGCCATTTTGTTTAAAATTCTTTTGTAACCTCCGTGCAACCGCAGTGGAAGCCATACCCGTAATGAAACTGTATAACTCTCCTTTTTTAAATTGGTTGTCTATCATATAGTTAGTTATGCAACCAATCAAAAGTAAGAATAAAATTTTGTTTT
>JAYTGA010000263.1:0-3517 GCA_043733905.1 Segetibacter sp. | reverse complement strand
TGTCTCATAAAATTTATTTTTTAGCAAAATTCTTCTTTGCAGCTAAATATTGGACTGCTGCTACGCCGAAACCCTTTTACATATAGACTCCCTTGTACTGACAGGAATTTTATTCAGCTTTTTCTACCATTTGTTACTTTCCCATGGCTTTATCATAAGTAGTATCCAACCAATCCCATTTCACCCTCCCATCTCCCTGATCATCAATGTGACCTCCCTGATCCTCAACCTCAACCCTAAACATTGAAACAGGTAAACGCTATTTAGGCAACGTCAAACTCAAACACTAAACCCTCAACCCTCAACCCTCAACCCTCAACCCTAAACCCTCAACCCCAAACCCTAAACCCCAAAAAAATACTCCAACAATAAAATTTATGCTGCCATTAAGATTATCAGAATGTAAACACTTCGGAAAAGCGGTTGCATTGGCATACATTTGCACCCCGAAAGGGCGTTTATTGCATTTAAAACTTAGAACACTTAAAGCACTGCCATATCAGATTTAAAATGATGGCTTTATTTTTTAACGGCTTCCGGGTGAAATACAAACATTTATTATGAACATTAGAAACATAGCAATTATTGCACACGTTGACCATGGCAAGACGACATTGGTTGACAGAATTTTGCACCAAACCAACGTGTTTAGGGCAAACCAGGAAACCGGGGATTTAATTATGGATAGTAACGACCTGGAAAGGGAACGTGGCATTACCATTTTTAGTAAAAATGCATCGGTCGTTTACAAAGATGTAAAAATCAATGTGATTGATACTCCTGGTCACGCCGACTTTGGTGGCGAAGTAGAAAGAGTTTTGAAAATGGCAGACGGTGTTTGCCTTTTGGTAGATGCGTTTGAAGGCCCTATGCCACAAACACGTTTTGTGCTGCAAAAAGCATTGCAACTAAATCTGAAACCAATTGTAATTATTAACAAAGTAGATAAGCCAAACTGCCGCCCCGATGAGGTGCATGATGCAGTGTTTGAACTATTTTTCAACCTGGATGCGACCGAAGAGCAGCTTGATTTTCCGACCTTTTATGGTTCAGGAAAAAATGGCTGGTTCAATGATAAAAACGAACAATCAGAAGACATCACTCCCCTTTTGGATGGCATTTTGAAATATGTTCCCGAACCTAAAGTGCCTGAAGGAAATCTGCAAATGCAAATTACTTCATTGGATTATTCAACATTCCTTGGCCGTGTGGCTATTGGAAAAGTGAATCGCGGTGGCATAAAAGAGGGTCAGCCCTTTAGCCTGGTGACAGCAGATGGCATTAAAAAATCGAGGGTAAAAGAGTTGTATATTTTTGAGTCGTTGGGCAAAAGAAAAGTGACCGAAGTGCTGGCAGGTGATATTTGCGCAGTAGTTGGTCTCGAAGATTTCTCCATTGGCGACACAATAGCTGATGCAGAAAATCCCGAAGGTTTGCCTGTGATTAGTGTAGATGAGCCAACGATGAGCATGATGTTTAGTATCAACAACTCTCCATTTTTTGGTAAAGATGGGAAGTTTGTAACCAGCCGTCACCTGCGTGACAGGCTGATGAAGGAAACAGAAAAGAATCTGGCTCTTCGTGTTGAAGATACAGACAGTGGCGATAGCTTCCTGGTGTTTGGCCGAGGTATTCTTCACTTAGGAATATTGGTGGAAACCATGCGCCGTGAAGGATATGAGCTGACTGTAGGAAACCCGCAGGTGTTGGTCAAAAATATTGATGGCAAAAAGAATGAGCCTTACGAGGTGCTGGTTGTAGATGTGCCACAGGAGTTTAGCGGAAAAGTGATAGACCTTGTGACACAAAAGAAAGGCGAAATGCTAATCATGGAAAGCAAAGGCGAGATGCAACATCTTGAGTTCGACATTCCATCAAGAGGGTTAATTGGATTGCGTTCGCAAATGCTGACCAATACACAGGGCGAAGCCGTAATGGCGCATCGTTTTAACGAATACAAACCCTGGAAAGGAAACATTCCCGGTAGAAATAACGGTGTATTAATTTCCAAGAACAGTGAAAAAACAACTGGCTACTCAATAGATAAACTACAAGATCGCGGAACCTTTTTTGTAGAACCCGGTGAAGAAGTTTATACAGGACAAATTATTGCCGAGCACATAAAGCCGGGTGATCTTGTCGTAAATGCTACAGAGCCAAAAAAACTAACCAACCACCGTGCAAGCGGTAGTGACGATGCCAGCCGCATTGCTCCAAAGACATTGATGACTTTGGAAGAATGTATGGAATACATTCAGCAGGATGAGTGTATAGAAGTAACCCCTAAAAACATCAGGATGCGCAAAGTGTCGCTGGATGAAGAAGACAGAAAACGTCAATCCAAGGGGATGAAGGTGGAGGAAATGGCATAGAAATAGTAGCAATACTTAGTAGTAAGTAATAAGAAAATAAAACCCCGCTTCATTTGTTTGAAGCGGGGTTTTATTTTCTTAAAGGTGTAGAAATTGCAAAGTGTTTAAACTCATTCCCCCTTACTTCTGCAACACAATCTTCTTATTATCAGACATTCCTTTGCCGTTTGTAATGCTGAGCACATAAATCCCTGCTGCCAAATCCTTCATGGACAGGCTGCCCTGGCTATTTGTGATGGAATAGTTGTGAATCAAACGACCGTCAATGCCAGTTAACCGCAACTGGTAATGACCCGTTGATGAAAAGTTAGGAATCACATAATGAACCACATCGGTCGTGGGGTTTGGATAGACCACAATGCCCGATTGCTGATTGATGATCAGCACCTGCCTGATGACTGAGTAGGTGTAGCGTCCGTTGTAATCCACCTGTTTTATCCTGTAGAAATCAACTCCTTCATTTGGCAGCATGTCATAGCTTTCATACACCCGTCTCTGGTCGGTGTTGCCTAAACTTTTTACTGTGCCGATGGCTGTCCAATATCTTCCATCATTGCTCCTTTCTATCACAAACAGCTTGTTGTTTTGCTCCATCGCCACTGTCCATGTGAGGCGGACTTTTTTGTTTTCCAGTCGGGCTACAAAATCCAACCATAGCAGAGGCATGATGTTGCAGGTATCTTTTACAACTACGGTCGTGATAGCGGTGTTGGCGCAGCCATTGGCATTGTTGGTCACAGCTACCTGGTAAGTGGTCGTCACATCGGGGGACACTGTGGGGTTGCTGATAAAACGGCTGCTTACAAAATGATAATCGGGTGTCCACTCATAAGAGAAGGAACCAGCACTGCTAACATTTGCGTTGAGCGTAGTGCTGTTGCCTGTGCACATAGTGCCCCCTGTGGCATTGACAGCAGGTGCGCCGGTTGTATTGACCGTCACCACTGTGTTTGCGCTTAAAGAGCAACTATTAATCAGGTTGATGGCGGTCAGGTTGTAGCTCGTTGTTTGCAATGGCGAAGCAAACGGATTGGAGCTGTAAGCATTGCTTAGTGCAGTAGCTGGCGACCACACATACAACACTCCCTGCTGTGGCGAAGTACCTATTTGCACCGTAGCATTTTTACAAATCACAAACGCACTGT
>JAYTGA010000262.1:0-3535 GCA_043733905.1 Segetibacter sp. | reverse complement strand
TATTGTCTTCTTACAAACTGGTTGGCTTCATCAAAGTTCGTGATCTTCATATTCGCTGCATCCCATAATAATTTCTTTCGTCCGGGAAATGATTTTCCTTGCGTATCTTTTAAGTCCCAGCTACGTAACGCAAGGTTTGCAAATAATACTGTTTCAGTAAGCGGGCCGGCATAATCAAAATGTGAGCTTGTTTTGCCTTTACCATAGCCAGCTATACAGGCATTCACCCATTGTGCATAGTGCCCTTCCTGTCCGCCAATTACTCTTTCAACCGTTTTAGGAACATTCATCGCCTCTTTAGTTTTTGAGGTAGGTAATAAGGTTGGGTTTTCGCCATAACATCCACACATCATTTTGCCTTTGGTTCCTTCTATAATAGCACCGCCATCTGAGTTACCCATCTGTTCATCTGCTCCCAACTCCCCGGGGCGCTCTGGCCTGATATTGCCATCCATCCATGTAAGTTTTACATCGGGTTTACCATTTGTACCCGGAAATTTCATTATAATGGAAGAAGCTGGCGGACAGCTTTCAGGATGGTAAGCAGGCGTCCACATTTTCTCATAAATATCGGCTACGCTGCATTCTACTTCAGAAGGATACCCGAGGCCAACTACTTTAAAAGCGGGGTCAATAATATGGCAACCCATATCGCCTAACGCTCCGGTACCAAAATCCCAGTACCCCCGCCAGCTAAAAGGAACGAAGCCGGTATGGTATTCATGAAATTGGGTAGGTCCTAACCATAAATTCCAATCAAGTTCCGGTGGTATTTCATCTTTAGTTGTTGGATATCCGTTGCCCTGTGGCCAAACGGGTCGGTTAGTCCAGCAACGTACGGTGTGAGCATCCCCTATTAACCCTGCATTATACCAATCCTGCATCATTCGAACGCCATCACCCGATGAGCCCTGGTTACCCATTTGAGTTACTACTTTATATTTCCTGGCTGCTTCTGTTAATATCCGGGCTTCGTAAATATCATGTGTCATTGGTTTTTGAACATAAACATGCTTGCTCATTTGCATGGCCATTAGTGCAGGAATAGCGTGTGCATGATCGGGAATGGAAACAGAAACAGCATCAATGTTCTTTTTTTCCTTATCCAGCATTTCTCTGAAGTCTTTGTAGTAAGTGGCTTTAGGGAAAGCAGCCCTTGTTTTAGCAGACGAACGGTCGTCAACATCACATAACGCTACAATATTTGCATTACCCGATTTGAAGAAATTGGCAATATCGCTTTGCCCTTTGCCTCCTGCTCCTATTGATCCAATATTCAATTTATCGCTGGGAGCAATATAGCCCCTGCCCAAAACATGTCGGGGCACAATGGTAAAAGCAGCAGCGGCTAAAGAGGTATTACGGATGAAATTTCTTCTGGAAGAATTATTCGGTTTGTCATCATTCATAAAGCAATTGTTTAATTAAATAATTATTAAAGTTTGTGTAATATTTATTAGAATTTGATTATTGTCTTATGTTACCAACTGTAGCATTACATGGCATCGTCCCTGGCGTCGCATTTGGTTTATCTTTACAATAAGATTTGTACCCCCTAATTTGCCTTATAATCTTGTTTATGATATAATCAATATAAAGTTAAGTATTTGTATTTAGACGCCCATCACAGACGGTTTGCATTTCCTTGATTTCTTCTAAATGATTATCCATCAAAAAGTCTGTCAGCTCACAGCTTAAAGTATTGTACATCTTGTTTTCGGCTTTGGTTTTAAATAGATGATGACAATTAGAGAGGTTATACGGGATGGCGACTAAGGAAATTCGTAAAGTTCCCGCTTATGTAGTCCTCCCGCCTGGTTTAATTAGGGTGTATTTGCTTTTATAGTTGATGGCATGCTTTTTAGACGGCAGCTCTTGAGATAAAATACATAAACCCCTCGGTGCTTATAGATTTTTTGACGAGGATCATTTATTCACACCCACTCGGAAGATCATCTGAGTTTTTTAGCGTGTCAGCTTCTTGTTTTAACTCCTCGCCTGCGGGTGGGTGTGGGATAGTCCCGGCGATTTGCAGAAACAGCCTGGATAAAGACCGGAAAAGTGTTTAAATGATCTCTGATATACTCTTAAATCATGAACCAACTTTTAATTGCTCTGTATTTTCAGCAAACTTATTTCTCAATACTTGCATGCCGTTGCTTACCCTTTTATCCAGGATCTTTGCATACAGTTGTGTCACCTTTATACTTTTATGACCAAGCATCTGGCTAACCGTTTCAATGGGTACTCCATTATTTAAGGTAACTGTAGTCGCAAATGTGTGTCGGGCTATATGAAAAGTGAGGTGTTTGTTAATGCCACATATATCAGCTACTTCTTTTAAGTATGCATTCAATTTTACATTGCTGGGAACTGGTAGCAACGAGGCCTTATTGATACAATGCGGGTGCATTTTATACCGGTCCAAAATTTCAAGTACAGCAGGCAGCAATGGCACACGGGTTGGTGAATCTGTTTTCTTTCTTTTGGTGAATAACCATTTCTCTCCGTCCATACCAATGCCTATATCAGCACGTTTCAATCTTTGTGCATCAATATATCCAAGACCAGTATAGCAGCTAAAAACAAAAATGTCCCTTACCTGGTTTAAACGTTCATTGCCAAAGTCTTTTGATATAACCGTTTGTATTTCTTCTTGTGTCAGAAATTGTCGAACAACCTCTTTTTTACTCATCTTAAAACCAAAGAATGGATCTTTTGCCAACCAACCATTCTTAATGCAAACACCTACAATCTTTTTGAGATTGCTCAAATATTTGATCGTTGTATTGTGGTTACACTTTTGTTTGCTTTTCAGGTAAAATTCAAATTCCGTAATGAAATTATAGGTCAGCTTATGCACTTCAATATCTTTCAATTGGTATTTCCACTCCAGGAATGCTTTGGTATGATCATATGTTGTTTTGTATTTACCATGCGTAGCTTTAGAACAGTCTGAACCGATCAACTCAAACATCTGATCATTGTGCTTCTTAAACACTTCCAGCAAGGTGAAAACCTTCTCTTTAATCCCCAACCATTTTATTCGAAAGTGTTCTGCATCCACAGGCAGGCCTTCCATAATGATCTCTCTCTGATAAGTATACACCCTCTGTTTTAGTGCATCCAAAAAAGAATTGATTGACCTTGCTTCTTCAGTATTACCTTTTGCATGGCCAGTGTCAACGGACCATTTTTCCGGGCTTATATACCGCTGTGTTGTTTGCTCAAATCTTACTCCGTTGATCGTGACTCTGAGATAAATAGGCACCAGTACGTCCTTGTTTTTTTTGGATGTTTTGCTGTAAAAAAGAATACGCAGTTTCGTGTCCATAATTTCCTCCTTTTATTTTGGTTAAAAAAAAATTTTAAAAGCCTTTAAAACAAGATGTCCATTCAATGGACTGCTTGCCTGTACTGCATTTCATTGACAATTGGTTACCCCGCGAGCTTAAAAATCCGGGTAACCGAATTTGCCCCAGAAATTTGAGCTTATTTGATACTTTTTGAGAAGGTGGAAAAACAAAAAAGCCCG
>JAYTGA010000261.1:0-14721 GCA_043733905.1 Segetibacter sp. | reverse complement strand
GTGGAAAAAGTGCCGATGATTCAAAAAAACATTATCAGGAAATGCCTGCACAGAGCCAAACCGGTAATAGTGGCTACGCAAATGATGGAGAGCATGATAGACAGGTCTAAACCCAACAGAAGTGAAATAACAGACGTGGCAAACGCTGTGCTGGAAGGCGCAGATGCTGTAATGCTGAGTGGAGAAACAGCTACTGGTATGCACCCTGCCCTGGTGGTGCAAACAATGGTGAAAATAATTGCCGAGGTGGAAAAAGAATACCGTTACAACCGGGAAGAAGATTTGAAACCGCAATCACATTCTCCTTCTTTCCTCAGCGATGCAGTGTGCTACAATGCCTGCAAAATGGCCCGGGATGTGAGTGCTGATGCCGTCATTGGAATGACACAGAGCGGTTACACTGCATTTATGCTCAGCAGCTACCGCCCCAAGTCTCCCATCTTTGTTTTTTCAAAAGAGAGGACTCTAATTAACCAGTTAAGCCTGAGTTGGGGTGTCAGGGCATTTTTCTATTCAGAAGAAGAAACGCTGGACGACATTATTGAAGACCAGATTAACATTCTGAAAGAAAGAGGCTTTTTAAAATCCGGAGATGTTGTGGTGAACACCGGGAGCACACCTGTTCAACTGCATTTGCCTACCAATGTTTTGAAACTTACTAAAGTGGAGTAACCATTTTGCGAAGCAAGTAAAAAGAAAACGACCTGTAACTTTTACAGGTCGTTTTCTTTTTAGCAAATTTCAATGAGCTTATGACCAGATACCTTTAAACTTATCCTTGTAAACAAAAAGTACGAAGTAAAGATTGATAATCAGTAAAACGATGCCCATGCCCGGTGTCTTGGATATGAATACTTCAAACAAAGCAATATTGACAATGATGGGCAACAATATAGCCCAGCCTAATGCCCTCTTGAAGTTAAATGCCAATAGCAGGCCACCCACCAATTCCAATATTTTTACGACCAGGAGGTAGTGGGTATTGTGCATTGTTCCTATCCACGAGGCAGAGGGTTCTGTCATAGGTGGATCAGGTATAAAATGGAAGAAATAATTGCCTGCGCCTAACACGACAAACAATAAGGCTACTAAGTAAGTAAGTAAGAACAAGATTTACAATTTTCATGTTGATTGGGTTTTGTTTGTAAAATGGTATTTGTAAAGATGCTGAAAAGTACACATTGTGCCATGCTCACTGCATAAAAACTTAATCAAACCTTTAAAATTTACCTAAGCATCACAGTTCATCTTAACACTTAAAGGAGGTTCTTAGCCTCATTCATTAGAGTCATCGCCTCTTTTGCCTGATGATTTTCAGGAAGGGCTTTTTGCCAATTTGAATCTTTGCATTTGGGGGAATGAGGTCGGGCATGACATAAAGTATGGCCCAAAAAATCAACAGCACATACATGTAGGACAAGCTTTCGAGATTGGTGAGGAGTGTGTCCAGCTTTGCATCTTCGGGATTATTTTTTGGATAACGAACCGCAACTTTATCGCCTTCTTTCAAATCTTCTTCTCCACCGTGAAATGAGATGATGGTCTTCCCTATGCTAAATTCAACGAGGCTGTAAGAACTTTCGCCCAGGCTCATTCCTGAATAGTGTCCAATGCCTACCACCTTGCCTGTTGCCTTTGCGGAGGTGGCAAACCACACTATTTTTAAAATGAGAAACGGGGCGATGATGAGTCCTAATAAAAGAAAGAAAAATGAGTGTTTGTTGAGCAGCATAGTTGATTTTTAAGAAAGTAATGACTTGTATAAATCTATTTCTAAAAAGTGGTTAAACACTCTTTTTCAACAAAATAATTTACACAATGAGGAAATAGTTTGCAATTATCAATCAACATTCTCCCACCATTTTGAGAAAACCTGTTCTTCATTATTGAGGTGGACTGCTTCGCCAATCATGGGGGTGAGCAGGGGAATTTTGGCCTCTTCATTTGCTGCCATCAGTTGCTTAATAGGTGTGTCCCAATCGTGGTTGGCAAGGGCAAACTTGCCCCAATGCAGTGGCAGCAGACGTTTGGCTTGCAGGTCTTTGGCTGCCTGCAAAATCTCTGGTGGCAGCATGTGAATGTATCGCCAGCTTTTGTCGTATTGTCCGCACTCAAGAATGGCAAGGTCAAATGGGCCATATTTTTTTTCTGCTTCGCAAAAATGTGTATCGTAGCCGCTGTCGCCGCCTATGAATATTTTCATGGAAGGTGTGTTCAGCACGTACGAAAGCCAAAGCGATTTGTTTCTCCTGAAACTCCTGCCCGAGAAGTGTCTTGCGGACACCGTGCTCACTTCAAATCCGCTGTCCAGAGAAAAGTGTTCATCCCAATCTTTTTCAAAAATAATGTCTGCATTGTAGCCCCAGCTTTTCAAATGTTCTCCCACGCCAAGGCCGCAAATGACTTTGCTAATTTTGGGTTTCAGGGCTTTGATGGTTTCATAATCAAGATGATCCCAATGGTCGTGGCTGATGAACAGATAATTTATTGGTGGAAGGTCGTTGGTGGTGTAAACATTACTGCCGGCAAAGGCTTTTGTTGTAAAACGGACAGGCGAAGCTGCACCGCTAAATACTGGATCAACCAATATTTTTTTACCATCAACCTGCATGAAATAAGATGAATGACCAAACCAGACCAACACATTTTCATTGTTTGGCAAATTGTGCAAATCGGTTTTTGCCGTTGGCAAAATGCTGGCTGGTTTGCTTCTTTTGCTTCGCTGAAATAAAAATTCTTTTAGCACAGCATAATAGCTGACACCTTCGGTAAGGTCGGGTGTGTGGTGGATATTTTGAAAGCTGCCATTGCGATAGTTTTTTGATTGCTGCATCCGCTTTAGACTTTCGCCGACAGGTTGCTTGCCAAATTTTTTCTGATGAGTAAAAATGTAAACAGCCAATACTATCAGTACAATAATGAAGAGGAAAATCATAAAAGGAAATAAATAAAGGAGGCAAAATAATGGAATTTCTCCTGGAAAGGAATTTGGGTGAAAAAGACAAAGTCATTCAGCGATAAAATCAGGAAAGGAACAAAACCAGGCACTTGCGGGACAAGCATGGAAAATGTTAAATAGAATTACCCAAAAGATGCAGTGAGTGACACAAGCGGAGCCGCATAAAGAACTAATGCTCGTCCAAAAAAAAGTCTTGGTTAGAGACATTGGGAGAAAGAAATGAACCGGGGAAAGATATTTCGCAGGTATAAAACTTGGTTTAGCCTATGCAGAACTCTTTGCAATGCCAAAAACTTTGATTTTTGCCTATGCAGAACTCTTTGCATGGCATAAAGTCTTAGTTTTTGCCTATGTAGAACTCTTTGCATGGCATAAAGTCTTAGTTTTTGCCTATGCAGAACTCTTTGCAGGGCATAAAGTCTTAGTTTTTGCCTATGCAGAACTCTTTGCAGGGCATAAAGTCTTAGTTTTTGCCTATTCAGAACTCTTTGCAGGGCATAAAACTTCGATTTTGATTTGCAGGCAATTTGCAGGATGACTTCAAATACTTAAGCTATTGCTGGAAAAATAAATTACTCAACAACCAACGTGGCGATGGAATGTGCCAGGCTCTTTATCGGCGCTCCTTTTCCGTTTATCCACAGGGTGTAGTCAACGGCTTCGGCGGTGGTGTTTAAAACAACGACAGCCATTTTTCCATCAGCGTTCATAAACGCTGTGGTTTGAAGTTTGTCGCGGTTGCTGCTGCTGACAATTCGTTTTGCGCCGGGGCGAATGAATTTGGAAAAATGGCCAATGTAATAATAGCTGCTCGTGTAGTGCAGGCTGCCATCCCGTGTGTCGGCAATGACAGGTGCGTAACAGAAATTGCCAACATGATTCGGGCCTCCACGTTCATCCAACAATATGTTCCAGTCAGTCCATCCTGCCGTGCCGCTGTTGAAGTCGTTGACCATGGAGTGAGCATATTTTTCGCCGGGTGCCCACGCTCCTATTTTGTCAAAATCCATTTTTTCCAGGCAACCTTCGGTAAAGAATAATTGCTTGTCTGGAAAAGATTCTTTCACCCTTTTCAGGTTGTCGAACAACATGCTGCTGCCTGTCCATGTTTCATACCAGTGATAGCCGATGCCCCAGACAAACTTGGCCGCTTCGGGATCGCTGAGGATGGTGCTGGCACGCTGGTAAATTAGGTCACGGTTGTGATCCCAGGCAATTAATTTCTTGCTGCTCATGCCGCTCCGTTGCAGGGTTGGCCCCAGGTATTGCTTAATGAAATCGCGTTCTTCTTCGGCGGTGTACATGCACGACTCCCATGATTGTTTTGCCATTGGTTCGTTTTGTACGGTGAGCCCCCAAATGGGTATGCCTTCCTTTTCATAAGCGTTCATGAACCGGACATAATAGTTGGCCCATGACTGGCGATATTTTGCCAGCAGTTTGCCGCCATGCAGCATGTCGTTGTTGTCTTTCATCCAGGCCGGCGGGCTCCATGGGCTAACAAACAAAGTGAGCTTGCCGCCTGCCGCAGCAATGGCTTGCTTGATAAATGGAATGCGGTATTGGCGGTCGTGCTGCACACTGAACGACTTGAGTTCAGGATCATTGTCCGCCACATAGGTATAGCTGGCGCTGCTGAAGTCGCAACTGTGAATGTTGGTGCGGCCAAGTGTGTAGCCAATGCCAGTTTGGGGATTAAAATATGCCTTCATGAACTGCTGCTGATGTTGTTCATCGAGCTTGTCAAACACCTCTGCCGAGGCATCGGTTAGTGCGCCGCCAATGCCCACAAGAGTCTGAAATGTTTTGGATGGATCTACAAATACGCAGATCTCAGTTTCCATGGGCTGGCTCATTTGTTTAAAGGCAACCGTACCAGTCTTGCTGATGCGCAGATCAGTCTTATCTGCAGTGGTGTAGACAGTTAGGTTTTTACCTTCTGCAGAGTATTTTTTGGGTGCGTTTTTCTTTGGCGTAAATGCAAACAGGGTGATCAAAAGAAATGACCAGTGTAGTTTTTTCATAACGGCAGATTATTAGAATGCGAAGGTAAAATGTTCTGCTGATAGCCGATGAATGAAAAAGTAAGAACTAATTTTTTGACCTGTTTATACAATCCATTTCCACAACAAAGAAGCCGCACCATAGATGCATGTGGCTATGAATATTCCTTTGGCCGTGCGGTCTTTTCGCTTGTTGACATAGTAGGTGAAAATAACAGCATTGGCTACTAATGATACACTCACAATGGCAGTCAGCAATCTTTTTTCAACAAGTATAACATGAAAGAATTCGCTCAATGTCATCACAGATTTGAATTGTATGAGATAGTATAACAACATCCCAATAAAGGGTGCTATAAAGCCAAGAACCAATCCAAACCGAAGGTTGTCTTTATTCATTTCAGGGTCAGTGTTTTTTCTAATTTTTCTTTCAGTTTATAATCCGTCAGGTCAAACTGCACGGGAACCACACTTGCATAATTATGGTTCAGTGCCCACACATCTGTGTCGCGGCCTTTGTCAAAGTTCACAAATTCGCCTGTCAGCCAGTAGTATTTTTTTCCGTGAGGATCGATCCTTTCTAAAAAATCTTCTTCGTATTTGGCATAAGCCTGTCGGCAAATTTTCAGTCCTTTCAATTCTTTTTCACTGATCGCCGGAAAATTGACATTCAGGCACAAATGCTTGTCTGGCCATTTGCCGTTGAGTATTTGCTCAACAATCAATCTTGCATACTTTTTAGGGCCGGAAAAATCTGCCTCAAGACTATAATCAAGCAATGAGAAGCCGACACTGGGAATGCTTTCAATGGCTGCTTCAAGTGCAGCAGACATGGTGCCTGAATAGATGACATTAATGGAGTGATTGGCTCCGTGATTGACACCACTTATACAAATGTCCGGCTTGCGGTGCAGTATCTTGTCAACAGCCAGTTTCACACAGTCAACTGGCGTGCCGTTGCATGAATAGCTTTCTATGTCCGGGCCAAAATTATGCACCTTCGCCATGCGCAGCGGCGAACCAATGGTAATGGCGTGTCCCATGCCGCTTTGTGCTTTATCCGGTGCTATCACCACTATCTTTCCAAGGTCCCTCACAGCATCCACCAGTGCAGCAATGCCGGGTGCCGCAACACCGTCATCGTTTGTAATGAGTATGATCGGGGGTTCATTTTTTTGCCTCTTCACAGGTGCTGCTTTTTTGAGCATTGTGTCCCCCTCCTTAGCTGCCTTTACTTTTGTATCTATATGTGTAGAAACCGGAGCATGACCGGCTTTCAGTTTTGTAGATGTAGCTCCTTTACTTTCCTTTTTTTGTTCTGCCATAAATTCTTTTAGAGTTTGCAAAAGTGATTATTAAAACAATGGTGCCAAAATAAAATTTAAGCATTTAGCCCTGGCCTGGTTTTGCTTTCGCAATGACACGTAAACCAATGGTTTTAAAAAAATGCCGTCACGCAAGCCACTTTGTTGAACGTTTTAGATTGGCAATTATTATTTGTTACCAAGCTACAGAATAAAGATGAAGCTTCATTGGCGACGCTCCATTCAGGTTCAGTTTTTCAATTATGCTTTTTACACAAATTATTTTGCCCCTTTTATAACTTATACCACATTTCAATGCTCATCATTTCTATCTGCCATTCTTTTTTTGGCTGCATCTAATTCTATTAGTATTTTGCAGCTAAATAAATTAGCTTTTTATGTCGCAAGCCGGACAAAACCTCAAATACCTGCGCAAACTGCGTGGATGGACACAGGAAGAGTTTTCTACCAAATTAAAAATAAAACGTTCCTTGCTTGGGGCTTATGAAGAAGATAGAGCGGATCCTCGGATAGAGGTCCTTGAAATTGTCTGCAGCATTTTCAAAACAACTATGGACGAACTGCTGCTAAAAGATATTAGCAATGCAAAAGGCAGCACATACATGGAGCGGCGCAGGCAATTAAAAATTTCCGGTGACAATAATGAAATACAATTTGTTCCTGTAAAAGCAGCAGCAGGCTACCTCTCCGGCTATGGCGATCCGGATTTTATTGATGAATTAAACACGTTCACACTACCCATGATGCCCGGTGGCAGCTACAGGGCATTTGAAATAGTGGGCGATAGCATGTTACCCACCCAAAGCGGTTCTGTGATCGTTGGAGAAAAGTTAGAGAACATAGACGATGTAAAAAACAGCAACACTTACATCGTTGTTTCAAAAAATGAGGGAATTGTTTATAAAAGGATTTTAAAAAGTAACCGCAGCAAAGGCAAAGTGACTTTGGTCAGCGACAACCCTATTTATGAGCCTTACAATCTGAACATTGACCAAATTCTGGAAGTGTGGCAAGCTCAAATGATTATTGCCAAAGCCAATGTGCAACAGCCTTGGGATGTCAATCAACTTGCCAACCTTGTCAACAATCTTCAAGAACAGGTGACGACGATGAAGAAGAAAATGAACTGAGAATGTTTTTCGTAAATCGTAATATTGAAAGTTGTTTGTCGAAAGGAACAAGAAACAAAAACTATAAAGTAGCAATTAAAATCTCAATCGAACTCCTTCCGTCAAATTCAAATGTGCTTGCAATATGCGTTGGTTTTTAGAACATAGTTGTTTGCATTCCGTTTCTATTTGCTTTTTGTATTTCTTCGATTCGTTGGTTTTGAAAATCGTAAAAATCATTCAGCCACTTGTCTGTGTTCTTGATGTCTGTAAACTCGTACCATCCATTATCTCCAATCCAATTCCTAACTCTTTGCTGCTCATCAATATGCTTTGTTCCTTTTTCGTATCTGATAAAATTTAAAAACTGTTCCGCGTTTGCATTAGCAAACTCCAAAGCAAAAGCCCACTCGATAGGTAAATCTTCGTAACCTGAATTTTCGTGAGGAGGAAAATGATGACTTTTTAATACAAAATCATTTGCCCTCTTGTCATAATCTTTGCTTACAAAATACCATTCGGGATGGTGGGTATTTCTAAAAAAATGAATTCTCCAATTAGTTGATTTTTGTTTTACTATATCCATGATTGAGTGAGTTTGTCTATTTTTTTCATTTGGTTGATGGTGATAGTAATTGCATTACAAATTTCAGCAACTCTGTTTAAGTCGTTAATTTTTATTTCTCTTCCTTTTCGGTCTTTCAAATATTTGTCAAGCACCTGATATCCGCCAATATGAAAGTCATAAATGTGTTGCGGAACATTATTGAAGTATTGTGTTTTGTTGATGTAAAGCTTTCCGATTTTCTTTTCCATCACATAAGTAGGTTTTTCTACTACGCTGTCTCCTTTGCCAATGAACTCACCAAACGAATCATCTATTTCGGGTTCTTTCAACAAATGAATATTGATTAATTCATTTCCTAATTCAGCTAATTGTTTGAAAACTTTTTTGTCTTCGGTAAAGGGAATTCTTGGGAACTCTATTTTCAAAAACTCTGAATACTTGTTGCGGTAAGTTGGGCTATGAAGAATTGCATAGATGTAACCAAAGGCATCGTGATAGTTTGGCTTGTGTTGCAAACTGCCTAAAAATTTTCTAAATAAGGGTTCTATGTTGTCTATTTTTTCTCCACCAACGAAAATGTTTTTTGGAAAAATAAAGCCCGAACCGAAACTGCCTGCTTTATCAAGGAAGTTAAAAATTGTTATTGAATCAGAAATGAATACATGTTTAAAATCGTTCTTTACTTGTTTAGAACATACAAGAGCAAAATTATCATTCACAAAATGATTCATAACTTTTTCTCTTGCTCTTTCAAGTAGTATTT
Organism: Segetibacter sp.; assembly: GCA_043733905.1. GTDB lineage: Bacteria > Bacteroidota > Bacteroidia > Chitinophagales > Chitinophagaceae > Segetibacter. The sequence goes on along the minus strand of JAYTGA010000261.1, from coordinate 5,994 downwards.
TATCATAATAAATAAAACGATTATCAAATGGAGAAGAACATAATTTTTTAACTTTATCTGAATCCGGTTGAGAATATTTTATCTTAATTTTCTTTATTAAATCGGAGGCAATAAAATCCCTAAATGTTTCATCGTCTGAAGTTACTACACCTACACTACTTAATTTAAAAATATCAGAAACACTTATCCCCGATTGATACCTAAGTTTTAATTTTTCATTTTGTGGCGTAAATAAATAAAATGGTGCAGTAGCTTTTACTTCTTTCCAATCAATACTTTTCAAATCATCTTCTAAAGTTCGTTGGTATTTTTCTATTCGTGTTCCCCAAAAGTCGGTGTGCAATATTTTTTTCTCAATGCCTTTCCTTTTTACAAACAAGGAAATTGCAACACCTTGTTCAATGTCAAAAACATTTTCGTCTTTGCCACCATCTGGGGCAAACTCTCTTGGCTTATTGCTTCCATGCAAGTCAATCAAATAAATCTGATCAAAAGTTTTCATCAAACTTTGTCTCATGCCTCTGAAAGTAGGATTGGTTAAGAAACGGTGGTTAGTAATTATTCCAACAACTCCTTCTTCCACTTTTTCCATTTTGTCTTGTGCAAATCGAATGAATTTTACATAATCGTCTTGCAGCCATTTAGGGTTTTTTTCTCCTAACGGTTTCCCATCTACAAAGAAGTAATCTTTAATCTTATTAGAAATCCATTCACCATTATTTTTTGAGTGTCCAGAATAAGGTGGGTTTCCCGTGATAACTAAAATAGGTTTGTCTTTTACTTCCTGTGCTTGCTTGCTTTCTTCTGTGAGTGCAGGAAGCAAAGGAATTTTTATCTGTGCAGGAATCGGTTCAAGTGTGTTTGTCAAATAAACTTGTAAGCGTTCTTTTGCTTTCAATTCATAACCGTTGTCTTTTAAAAACTGCGAAAGTTTTAAATGTGCAATGGTGTAGGGAGCAATTAAATATTCAAAGCCGAAAATGTTTTTCAGCACATGCTCTTTTATGATTAAATCTTTTTTGCCTGAATCTTTCGGCAATTTTTCAAAAATCTGTTGCAACATTTCAACTAAGAAAGTTCCTGTGCCTGTTGCAAAATCTAAAACGGTTACTTTGTTTTTGTCACCAAGTCCTTCCTTGATTTTGAAAGTGTCTTTAAGAATATCATTGATAGCACGAACAATAAAATTTACAACTGGTGGCGGTGTGTAGTAAACGCCTTTTGCCTCCCGAAGTTTTTTGTCGTAAGCCGCCAAAAAGTTTTCGTAGAAATAAACATAAGGGTCTTTGATGGCGAAGTTGTTTGCATCCTTCCCTCTTTTTGTAAACGAAAGTGAATCTTGAATTGCACGCAATTCAAGGTTATTCATTATTGTCAAAACTTCTTGAACTATCCACTTTGTTTCTCTGTATTCATCATTGTCCAACTCGTCAAGAAAATTTACTAATTCTTTTATGAGTTCAAACGATGCGGGAATAAATTGCTTTGCGTTGTAAAGATTTACAGATTGTGTGTCGGCATTCAATTTTGCAAGGAACAACCCATATACAAGCGTTTGTGCAAAGGCATCAGAAAATTCACTGATAGTAAGTTCGTGAAAAACAAAACTCCTGAAAGTTTCGTAGAGTTGAAATAATCTTCGGTCTGTCTTTTCTTCTTGTTGATGTTTTAATTCATCAAGCAAAAAGTCTTTTAAATGTTTAGCTCTTATCGCTAATGCTTCCGCTAACTTTTTTGCATCAGCAATTTTTTTCGGTGCTTGCGAAAGAAACCCTTTGATAAGCTTTTCAACTGCATCGGCTTTTGTCTTGTCAAGTTTTGCTTTCTTGCTTTCAATGTCGGTGATGTAACAAAGCGTTTCACGGTTTTGTATTTCACCACCTTTTATCCATATCCAATCAATGTAATTTGTGATAAGTATATTGTCCGAAAGTGCCTGATACTTTCTTATCTGGTCGCTTTTAATTGTCTTGTCAAGATTTTCCTCTATCTTTTTGTTTTCAATGTAACCGATAATGCTTTCGGTGTGGGTAATCTTGAAATCAGGTGAACCGAATTTTCCTTCACGCTTTGGTTCATGGAGAATTTTTATTTTCGAATCTGTCAGGCTTTCTAAAAGCTGTTGAAGGTGACTACGGTGAGAATGCTCCGTAATTTCCTCAACTCTGTAAGCCTGAAGTGCTTTAAAATATTTTTCAAAATCTGCCATCAAAAACCATTTTTCTTTGAACTGCGAATATATGTTTTAACACCTCAATTACCATTCTATTTAGTCACATTCTTCTCTCATAACAGGAGGAGAAAACATCAAAACAGCTAACGCAGAACAGTTTCTAATGTGTAGCCATTTTCAAACCTTCATCACGGAAGCAACCTGTCCTTTTGCTGCATTGCTGCCTATAATGGCAAATACCTGATCTGCCGGCCGTGCATCAACCTTCACTCCACCTGTGAATTTGGAAAAAGCAGGCAATACTGCATATTTTTCAGAAAAATAATAACAGGGCAATGAAATGCTCTGCCTGCCCAAACCACGCAACGTGACACACGGATGAATGTGTCCGCTGATGAAGTAGTCAATCGGCTCAGATGTGCATGCTTCTGCAATGTCGTGTACAAAGCAAAATTTATCTACGACCAAATGCTTTTCTGAAACTGCAATACCCGCATCGGCATACCATTCTTTTTTCAGAATGTCATGATTGCCCTTCACCAGTTGAATGTGGAGTTGCTGAAAATCGCCCCGCCATTTTTTAAATAAATCAAGTTCCTTATTTTCTTTGCTGTGAAATAAATCTCCTACCACAATCAATTGTGCGGGTTTGTAAAACTGAACAAGGTTAATCAATCTTTGCATGTCTTCTTTATAAAGACTTTGCGGCACTGCAATGCCCGATTTTCTGAAATGCCCGGTTTTGCCAAAATGGAGATCAGAAAGAATTAAGGATGATTGTTCCTCCCAATAAATGCACCTTTCCGTAGAAAGCCACAACGTTTGCCGTTCAAATAAAAACCGCTCTGCCTGCACTGAATCCTGTTTTAAAAAATGTGCCGCGAAGATAGTTGAGTAAGGCAAAAGACCTGAAAAAATACAGACCTCTGCACATTAGCATATCAGCACACTTTCGCATTATCTCTTTACTTTGCAATCATGAACTGGGAAACCATTTATACCACACAACGCATAGGTCAGAAAGAAGCAGCATCTGGCAGCAGATCCAGTTTTCAGCAAGACTTTGACCGGATCATTTTTTCTTCTTCGTTCAGAAGATTGCAAAATAAAACACAGGTCTTTCCGCTGCCGGGCAGCACATTTGTACACAACCGCCTTACACACTCCCTGGAGGTGGCGAGTGTGGGCAGATCGCTGGGCAGCATTGTGGGCGAAAGACTAAGTGCCGAATTAAAAGACCGCTCTTCCGATAGTTTTGAATTCTACCGCTATGAACTGGCGAATGTGATTGCAGCAGGCTGCCTTGCACACGACATTGGCAACCCTGCCTTTGGGCATTCAGGAGAAAAAGCCATTTCAGCTTATTTTCTTGACCATGAAAAAACACTGATTGATGGTAAAGAACTGAAGTCATTTTTCAATGAAAATGAATGGGCCGACATCAGCAATTTTGAAGGAAATGCTAACGCAATACGCATTCTCACACACCAATATAAAGGCAAACTGATGGGAGGACTCGGTTTGACTTATACAACCATTGCTTCAATTTTAAAATATCCTTGTGAAGCCACAGCCATCAACAAAGAGTTTAAACACCGCAAAAAATTTGGCTTCTTTCAATCGGAAAAAGAAGTGATAACAGACATTGCAGAAAAGCTGGGCATGCACACTGATGGCAATGAAAAAATTATTTACAAAAGGCACCCTTTTGTGTACCTGGTCGAAGCTGCAGACGACATCTGCTACAGCATCATAGATATGGAAGATGCCCATCGGCTGGGCATCTTGCCTCACGATCTTGTCAAAAATAGCTTACTCAATGTGATCATTTCCTTAGACAAAAATGAAGAAGAAAAAACTGTGAGAACATGCGAAAAAATTAGTGACCTGAATGAGCGTGTCAGTTATTTGCGTGCCAAAATTATTAATCTGCTGACCAACAAAGCGGCAGACATATTTTGGGAAAACAGAACAGACATTCTTAATGGAAATTTTAATGAAACTCTTTTAGGAATGATAGACAAACAGTGCGGCGCTCTCAATGAAGTGATGGAAATTTCGTCTCAAAAAATATACAATCATGATACCGTTCTGGAAATAGAAATAGCTGGCTATAATGTCATGGCTGAGTTGTTGTCTTTATTTATTCCGGCACTTTTAAAACGAACTCCCGATCACAAGGATGTGAAAATTCTAAAGCTTTTCCCCTTGCAGTACCGCGAGTTTAATACAACCACTTCACCATACCTAAAAGTCATGAATGCGTTTGACCTCATTTCCGGCATGACTGATTTATATGCTACTGAAATGTACCGGAAACTCAAGGGCATTGATATTCCTGCACACCGTTAATCAATTTCTAATCCTTAAAAATTACTCCGCGTAGGCATCTGTGGAGGATTTGTATTTTCTTCTTCTTCTTTGTCAAAATGAAACTCTTTGCGCATTTTTATATTAATGTTGTATTGCTCTTCGCAGGGAATATATTTTCTGACACTTTTCGTAAATTTTTTCCCTTCTTTTGACCAAAGCGGGGGGTTGTAATTATAGCATTTGTCGGCAGGCAGGTTGGTCACTTCATAATGCCAGCTTTTAGACATGTATGGCTTGTAAAATTCCTCAAAGTCACCGTCGAAACAGAAGTGGAGGAAATCTGCCAAAGTCATATCCAGGGCTTCCCACTGCAAAGTGGCCGGGGCGAGGTAATAAATTTTGCCGGCATCGCTGCCAAGTCCACCACGGTTTAGGGCAAAAAAACCACCCATTGCATCATCAGCTATCAGCAAATAAGGGGGTTTTTCACCCACTTCGGTAAACGTTTTGCCCTTGTTCCAGGTGGAAATGGAACGTGTTAGCCGGTTGCTTCCAGAGCCGAGAAACCTGATCCAACCGTCCTCAAACAACAAACCACCAGTCATATACACAATGGTTCCCAATGGCGATTCGGTACTGATCTGCGTTTCGTAGATAGCAACACGAGCCTGGTTGGTGTCCACAGGCATAATTTCTACTTTGTTAATAGCTGTATCAATTTGTTTTCGCAAAGCCTTCCACCCGGGATTGGAATAGTTGACCAATTCATCCACAGTTTTGATTTCCGGCTTGTTCTGAGCAAAACTGACAAGGGAAACAGAGAGTGCAAATAAGAATAAAATTCGTTTCATCTATTCATTTTTTTAGTCAAAATCCAAATTTATAATTTTCCCAATTAAACTTTTTAAAAAATAAAAGTAAAATTGATTAGGCAGATGACAACAACCATAAATTAGTTGCTGGTTTTGCCAGAAAAAGATTGCAATGAGTACTGATGTGGATGTAATAAGAATCTTTTCATTAAATATTTGTCGTTCTTAATTGTTCACCGTACATTTGCCGTCCTTTAAAAAAGAAAAGTAAATGGCAAACCATAAAGCTACCAAAAAAGATGTGCGCCAGTCAGCAAAGCGTAGAGACCGTAACCGTTATTATGGGAAAACAACCCGTAATGCAATCCGTGATTTAAAAGAAATCAAAGATAAATCAGGTTTCCTCGAAAAAATGCCTGATGTTGCCTCTATGATTGATAAATTGGCTAAGCGTGGCGTTATTCATAAAAATAAAGCTGCTAACCTAAAGAGTAAACTGGCTAAAAAAGCACTTGTAAAAGCTTAATAAGCATTCTTGCATTTTAAATCATATTCCCAATCCCACTTTTACAAAAGTGGGATTTTTTAGTTTCAAGGTGTCGTATAGCATGACATCGGTTACACTTTTTCTTTGTTTTATTAATATGAATTTCCTACGCAATTTTTTCTGTAACAACCACTCTTACAAACCGTTGG
>JAYTGA010000260.1:0-15586 GCA_043733905.1 Segetibacter sp. | reverse complement strand
ACTTGCACCCTATAGTTTATTAACATGCCGGACACACTAACAAACCGCAAAGTATAGTTTTGCGGTTTTCATAACCGGAAAATGAACCGGTCAAATTGTTTGGTGCTTAATAATCTTTTTCCTTACGCTCACCCATTTTGTCGCCACGTTCTTTCCTCATTTCCTGCCATTTTTTTCTTTGATCATCTGTTAAAATCGAATTCATTTTTTCTTTTTGAGCCATCATTATTCCTCTGCGTTTTTCTCTTCTTTCTTCTTCATTCAGCGATTGTCCGTTCAGTTCTTCCATTTGTTTTTTCATGTCCTGGTTCAGGACCTTCATTTTTTCCTGTTGCACATCGGTAAGGTTGAGGGTTTTCATCATTTCCTCCATTTTTTCCCTGCGCTTTCCCTGTTCCCCTTCTTTCATTTCAGAGTTTTCTTTTTCAGAACCCTCTTTCATTTCAGATGGGGTTTTTTGAGGAGCGGGTGCTGCTTTTTCCTCTTTTTGAGCTATTGCAGAAAATGTGAGTGCAACGGCAAATAATCCTGCTACTAATTTTTTCATGATGGTAATTTTTTATTGTTTGCAAGATAGACAGGAAATGTTTTTCAAAGTTTAAAAACCGAAAATGTTAAGATGGATTTGCAAATTGTATCAAAGAGGTTTTAATACTTACTTCAAATGCTTTTCGCATTTTTTCCAGAAAGAAAAAAATGAGTTGAAATAGCCCGTGACCTGAGGGAACATCCAGTCCCTGTCGTCCTTTGTGCCGGGGTAGTGTGCGAAGAGAGGATGCTCTTTAGAAATGATGCAATTGTGCTGAAGCGGAGTATTTTCATAAAGTACTGACAGATCTTCAACTTCACCGCTATAAATCTGTATGCCTTCAATGTTCTTCGATAAATCAATGATGAAATCAATCAGTTTTTGACTGACTGGATACGCAGAGCAATGTGAAGGTTCCAACAACAAAACCCTGTTAGCATCCTCATTGTTTCTCCAGCCGGCATCAAGGTTATATGAATTGTAAATGAGGGTTGGCCGGCTGGTATCAATGGCAGGAAATGCAGTGGCAGGAAGGGTAGTTGTCAATGACAAATTTGTGGTTGCTTTCAGTGCATCGGGTACGGGCATGGCCACAAGGTCTTCGTAAGTTTTGTCTATGAAACTATGTTGCTGCTGGCTGAAAGTATATTTATTGGCATTGTCCTGGTTGAAATAATATTTTTTGGAAGCGAAAGCCCCGGCAACCCATTGCCAGCTACAATTATTGCTCGCCATGTCGCCATCCAGCAGGTGATAATACATCCATTTAGCGGGTTGCAGCCAATGTGCTTTTGCCATGTTGCAAGCAATGGATGCTGTGTACATGCGAACATGGTTGTGCATGTAGCCGGTACTGTATAGTTCCTTTATTTTCTCATCAATCGCTTCAATGCCTGTGGAAGCATTGTTAATGGCGGCCACCATTTCATGATGTTTCACATCGGGCTGCGGTTGTTTAATGTCATTCCAAATGCCCTCGCCAACTGACTGCCACACTCTTTGATAATATTCACGCCAGGCCAGTTCCTGTAGAAATTTTTGAACCTGGTAGGGCTTGTATCCTTTCTGCAAAACAATGTCCATAATTTGTTTAACAGAAATAACCCCACGGGAAATGTAGGGCGACAAATAAGTCACCGCTCCATTGATGAAATTGCGTGTCCTGCTGTATTGCAGAGGATCAACACTGTTCATTCTCTCAACAATGCTTGCAAGGTTTGTGGGAAAATGAACAACGCTTTCTTGTTCTGTTTCAGGGAAAAGTGAGGTGTTCATTTATGATCGTTTGCTGATTTTGTTGTGGCTAATGATTCTTTGACGGTTGCATTTAAAACGGTCAACATCATTGCTCCTCAGAGCTTCGTGTTTAGCTGTGCGGCCTTTGGTTCGTTTGCGCCACATCCTGAAGCTTGAGGGTTTCATTTCTTTGCGCATCAGTTTAATAACGCCTTGCTGATTTATGCCAAACTGTTCTTCAATCGCTTCAAATGTGGTGCGGTCTTCCCACGCCATTTCTATGATGCGGTCAATGTCTGTGCTGCTGAATTGTTCGGTCATTTCTCTGTGTTTTAGGCGGTTGTTTTTTTATTCATCCTGCATTTATCACTGCAATATTTTACATCGTCCCATACTTTTTCCCATTTCTTTCGCCATGCAAAAGGTCGGTGGCAAACGATGCAGGTTTTTGTTGGCAGGTTTTGTTTTTTAGTTTGCTTCATTTGTCCAATGTTGTTAGATATTTTTCGGCAATGACAAGATGAACTTGTCTCTTTTCTTCCTTCATTTTATCAAATGTTCTCACCAACATCCCCAGCCTTGGGTTTTGTAAAAAGAACTGCCTGTGAACGTGCATAAAACGCCAGAAAAGCCCATCCCAAACCTGTTGCCATTCCCCTTTTTCATAATCGCTCATTTTGCCAAGATAGTTGCTGCCACTGATGTAGGGCTTGGTTGTCATGAGGCCGCCATCAGCAAATTGGGTCATGCCATACACATTGGGCACCATCACCCAATCATAAGCGTCTATGAACATTTCCATGAACCATCTATACACTTCATTTGGGTCAAACTCACACAGCAGCATAAAGTTGCCAAGCACCATCAACCGCTCAATATGGTGGCAATAACCAGTCTTTAAAACTTTACGGATCGTAATGTCAATGGGTGCAATCCCTGTTGTCCCAGTCCAAAAACTTTTTGGGATTTTTCGTTTAAAGTTCCAGTAGTTTGTTGTCCGTTGTTTGCTTCCTTCCCGCTCATACACAATGCGTATAAACTCCCGCCAGCCAACAATCTGACGGATAAAACCTTCCAGCGAATTGAGCGGAACATTGTGTCTTTCTGCATGATTCAGGACAGCATCCAGCACCTGATCGGGTGTAAGCAAACCGGTGTTGAGCATGGGTGTGAGAACAGAATGATGAAGAACGTTCTCGCCAGCTACAATCGCATCTTCATACACACCAAATTTATCAAAACGGTTGGTAAGAAAATCGTTGAGACATTCTTTTGCCTCCTCAAACGTAGTGGCAAAAAAATGAGGTGCATCTGCACTTCCGTAGTTAACCGGGAAATATTTTTGGACATACCCTTTCGCTTCGGCAGTGTATTTATTTTCCTTCGGAAAATGAACAGCAGGAGCTATTTCTTTCTTAGGAAATTTCATGCGGTTGTCTGCATCAAAACTCCATTTGCCACCAACAGGTTTGCCGTTTTTGTCCAGCAAAATATTTCGCTGTTTTCGCTGATGAATATAGAAATCGGTTTGGAAATAAGTGTTCTTCTGACTGAAAAAGCCATCCACCTTTTCCATAGCATTGAGGAAAGAAGGAGAGGAGTGAACTGTCAGTTTGATATTGTGCTTTTTGCACGATGAAACTATTCTTTTGAGCAGCCAATTGTCGGCCACATCGGCTATGTATATTTCATCAATATTCTGCTTCGCTAAAAATGAAATCAGGTGTCTTACATCATTTCTCTCATCTCTTGTTTCAATGTATTCTACATCATAGTTTTCTTCTTTCAGAAATGCTTCATAGGCCTTCATCCCCGAGCGATGGAGAATTAATTTTTGCTGATGAAAATGATACTGACGGAAGAAGAGCCATTCTTCCACAAGAAAAACTGATCTGTCATTTTGCAAAGCGGGATGATCCTTGAAAAGTTGGTGCGGAAATACGATACTAATTGATTTCATATGGTGCTTTTAAATACAAATGACGGCTCATGAAAGTTTAGCTGCCAGTCAATTATTTTATTAGAAAGCATCTGTTAATCAGCTCAGACGGTTGTTTTTAAACCCTTTTTGATAAATTCAATAAGACCATTTAACCTAAAAAAAACACGTTTACTTTCGTCCCGTGTAATGGTTGACAATAGCTCCGTCTTCGTAAAATGTTTTTTCAATCCTTCTAATATTTCAGGATACCATGCTTCTTCATTATTGGTAGATAATATTGACCAAAAACTTCCGTCTCCTTTGTTTATCAAGGCTTGCAGCAGCTTTGTTTTGTCTGCCCTGGCCATTGCCTCAAAATACTGGTGTATGAAACTGTATTTTGTATAATTGCCAATGAAACCAATCATTTTAGAATAGCTTTTTTCGTGGTCATACAATTCAAAATAAAACTTTTGGGCCTCTGCATTGCCATTGTTGGCTGCATTTTTTATTTTAGACAATAGTTTTGTTCTCCAGCTTTTTTTCTCATCACCATCTGTCATGCTGTTGTAGATGTATAAAAAATCCTCGAAACTGAAAGTGAATGATAGCAGCAACATTTTGATTCGGATCAATTCCTTTTCATTGCCGGTATGGGCGTAAATGGTTTTGAGAAGATTGTAATAAGGCACATTGTATTCGTCTCTGAAATTGCCTTTGATCTGCTCATTGCAAAATGTTTCAGCTTCTGAATATCTCTTGTTTTCGATCAGCAGGTTAATGAGTTTTTCATTGAAGTCGTTGTCAAAATGGATGGGAGAGAAAATAGTGAAATCGCTGCCGGGAAAACCACATTCATTCATGAGTGCAAACAAAAAATTTGTGTAAGATGCGCCATTATAAATGCTGCTGATTTTCAACTGGCTATAATGCGCCTGAATTGATCTGACCAGTTTTATTTTTCTCTCCTGGATGGCAATGTCTGCTATGTTTCTCAGGTGAATGAGATAATTTGTATTCACCGTATTGGCGTGCCCGATCACAATATTTCGAATGAAATGAGAAGTTGCCAACAGATATGACTCATCTTTCTCCAACCTGTTCACCGGTTCCACTGAACTTAGCATAAGGCTCTCAATATATTTAGAGACTTTGTTGCTGTTGAGATGAATGCCTGCATCAAACTTTTTACAACATTCAAGGAGAGCCTGAAACAGGAGGAAGAAAGGTTTTTCGGTCACATGAGCGTGATATTGCTCCATCACAGGTTGGTGAGTTGTTTTCCAGAGATCAATGACTTTTTTAAGCTGTGTCTGGTCTATGTTCTTCTTGTTTTTGACAACAATTTTGGCTGCATCTTCCGTCAGCTTCACCACTTCTTCGGGTGTATATTCCCGTTTTGCCGATTCAAACCTAAGCACAAAACCAAGTTCAATATCCTTGTTGGCAGCAAACAATTCGCTGACCCAGGTTTTCAATTCATCAAACCCAATGTCTGCCAGCAAAGCCCCGCCCTTGCTCAGTTTTATTTTCTTTGCAGCAATCGTTTGTTTTACTTTTTTGTTGCCCGCTACATGAACCAGCAAGGCAGTTTTATGCCGGCAAAACGTCGTGCTGTATTTGCAATCGCAACTATCTTTCAGCACTTCGCCTGCTGCTGAAAAAGTGAGCGATACATCGTAGGTATCATCGCCCTCGTCCACATAGGCTACAAAAGTGTTTTTGGGTGTTTCATCACATTCCCTCACTGCATTTTTTTGCGCCAGCTTCTGTTGCTCTTTTGGCAAAATGCTGGTGTAGTTTTTTAGCGACAGCTTTTCGTCTTTCTTTTCTGCGGGCATTCTGTTTCGGTTGTATTTTGTTTTCTAAAAAGAGCAAAAATAAATTTTACTTTCTGTCAGGTATCCTCAAATTACTCACAAAAATGGCCGCCTTTACGGGCAGCCATTTTCTTGTTCAACGTCTTCGTTTTCTTATTCCTCATTCCTCATCCAGGGTCAGAGGATAGCCATAGCTTCCTTCATAACCGGGATATATTCCTTCGAGTTTGATCGTAGTTCCCTTGTTTTTAGCCAAAGCAGCTTTTAAATCATCAGTGTTTTTAATGGGCATTCCGTTTACACTCGTTATCACAAAACCATCCTGCATTTTTGTTTTGCTTAGTATGCCGCTTCCTACTTTTTTCACCACTACACCTCCAGCTACATCGTAGGTGGTTGCTGTCTTTTTATCAAGGTTCTCCAACTGACCACCCAGTTTGTCTGTGATGTCAGAATTTTTAACGACATCCGTATTACCGGCTTTGTTTTTCAGGGTCAGATTTGTAGTATTTTCTTTACCATTCCGCAGGTAAGTTAGCGTCACCTTATCGCCGGGCTTATACCTTGTTACCTGTTCAACCATTTCGGGTCCTGTGGTCACGTTCACACCATTTACTTTTGTAACAACATCCCCTTTTTTTATTCCGGCAGCATTGGCAGCACCCCCTTCAGGTGCATCTGTCACTACTACTCCATCACCTTCCCTCAATCCATATTCTTTTTTCTCTTCTTCGGTCATTTCGCCGGGTGAATATTGGATGCCCAAATAAGCTCTTTGAACAGTTCCAAATTTCATCAGGTCATTCACTATTTTTTTCACAATATTGACAGGAATGGCATATGAATAGCCTGCATAGCTTCCTGTAGGAGAAGCTATGGCAGAGTTAATGCCTATTAGTTGCCCATCGGTATTGATCAATGCTCCACCACTGTTGCCTGGATTGACGGCTGCATCTGTTTGCAGGAAGCTTTCTACAGGTGTTTTACTCTGCCTGCTGTTGATGCCGAGGGATCTTGATTTTGCACTGATGATGCCCGCTGTAACTGTCACATCAAGAGTGAGCGGATAACCAACCGCCAACACCCACTGACCCAGTTTTACTTCGTCGCTGTTGCCATAGACGAGATACGGGAAACCTTTACCTTCAATTTTTAAAACTGCAATATCGCTGCTGGGATCGGTTGCTATCAGTGTGGCTTTGTAAGATCGTTTATTGTTGAGCGTAATGTTGATTTCGTCTGCACCATCAATGACGTGGTTGTTGGTAACAATGAAACCATCGTCGCTGATTAATACTCCGCTGCCACTTGCCCTTTGTTCAGGGATTGTTTGCGAACGTGGCTGATTAAAAAAATCATCAAAATCATCACCAAACAAATCGGAAAAAGGATTGCGGCCACGGGGCAGATTATTTGTCACCTGCTTTGCTTTTATTTTCGTTTTTATATGAACGACCGCAGGGGTTGCAGATGTGGATGCAGCAGTAAAATCAACGGCTCCGGTACCTTTATCGCCTTCAAAAAAGCCTGCATAATTAACAGGCAATTTGCCGGGTTCCTGAATGCCTGCCGATTGTTTTTGCTGCCATTGATTATAACCCCAAACACTGAAAATTGATGTGGCTGCACTTACAAGTACAACCAGGAAAATGTTTTTGAGTTTCATTGATTCTTTAATTTAAATTTTATTAGTCAAATGATGTGCCTGTCAATCGCAAACTTATAAAAGAGTTGAAAGGATTGATTTCCGGGTATCCCATTTAACAAAAAATTGACGAAGGTTGTCGTAGATAAGTTAAAAAGGCAGTTGTTTTATTTAATGTGCTGACAAATTTACCAAACAACTGACATTTTTAAGCGAAGTTATAACAGTTGTGAAATTTTCCTTTAGATAAGCTACAATATTATCAAAACCGTGCAGAAAAGTAATTGTCTCATCCAAGTTTCTTATAAAAAAATATTGATCCTATGGTAATATTAACCTCTAAAAATATTACATTGCAAAATGCCAAAAAATAAAAATCCAGTTTGTAGATTTTATCACATTTTAAATGTAGATAACAAGGACAAATTAAAGTAAGAAGTATTTCTTAACAAAGGCAGCGTTTATCCTTGAAATTTCATCATATGCCGAACAATATTGTTGAAAAGTAATCATGTAAATATATTTACACTTTTTAGATTATGGTCAAACATTGAACTTTTTTCCCCCATGAAGAAACTTTTATTTTTTCTAAGTTTATTTTTTAGTTTTAATATTTCTAATGCTCAAAATTTGTCGAATCAAGGCAAGGAATTTTGGGTGGGGTATGGCCACAATGCTCTTTTTGATAATGTAAATAATCAGCCAAATTCTCAGGAAATGGTTTTGTACCTGGGGGCGACACAACCCGCCACTGTGACTGTAACCATTAATGGTACAACTTATTCTCAAATTTATAATATTGCAGCGAACTCTGTTATTCAATCTGCGCCGCTGCCCAAAAGTGGTGTAGATGATGCAAGACTGGTAGCAGAAGGGCTAAATACAAAAGGAATTCATATTGTAAGCGATGTACCTATTGTTGCTTATGCTCATCAGTACGGTTTAAATTCGTCGGGTGCGACCATGTTGATGCCGGTAGAGACTTATGGTTTTACATACTATTCATTAAACTATACTCAGTTAACAAATGTAAATGTTCCATGTTATTCATGGTTTTATGCAATAGCAAGCGAAAACAACACACGAATTGAAATAACTCCATCCGTCACAACTAATTCGGGTCGGGCTGCAAATGTTCCTTTTAGTGTAAATTTAAATAAGGGCGAGATTTATAATGTTTTTGGAGAAAGTGTTACCGGATCGGGTACCGGCTTAGATGTGACCGGAAGCAAAATGAAATCAATAGCAGGAAGCGATGGAAAGTGTCATAAAATTGCCGTGTTTTCAGGCAGCAGTCGAATCACGATTTGTGGTAATAGCGGAGATATATTGCAACAGCAAATTTTTCCGTCGAGTGCATGGGGAACGAATTATCTGACATATCCGACAATCAATACAAACAATATTAACCAGACAAACCTAAATTATTTCCGCGTAGCGGTCAGAGATCCGACAACTAAAGTTAAAAGAAACGGAACATATTTGACCGGATTGACAAATAATTTTTATTATGAATATTCCAGTAGTACAGCAGATTTTATTGAAGCGAATAAACCGGTACTTGTTTCTCAATATGTGCCATCTATGCAAAATTGTCCTATTTATGATGGTAATGGCGATCCTGAAATGTTTTATTTAAGTCCATTGCAGCAAGCGGTCAACCAGGCTTCTTTTTACAGTACTGGAAATCAAAATATTCTGGATAATTATGTAGCGATTATTGTAAAAAATTCCGTAAATGCAGGTATTACTGTTGATGGATCTCCTGCTTTCAATGTTTTTATTCCACACCCCCAAAATCCTGGCTACAGCATTGCTATAGCGAGTCTTGCAGCTAACCAGCAACACACAATTGTCAGCGATTCTGCATTTACCGCCATAACTTATGGATTTGGACAGTTTGAAAGTTATGGATTTAATGCAGGTACTAATATCAATAATCTTGACATTTTACCTGCCATAAAAAATACCTTCAGTAATTACCCTTCCAATGCGTATGCTTGTCCGAAAAGCCCTTTTAATATATCTGTCCGCATAGCTTATAGGGCAACAAAAATGGTATGGAAATTCAGCCAGACCAATAATGTCAGCAATCTGACACCTCGTTATGATACGACGTTCATTAACCCGGTTGTTTTTGATTCTTCTGTCATAGACGGAAGAATTTATTATCGTTATAATCTTCCAAACAATTATGTTTTGAGCGATACCGGAACATATAATATTCCATTATCAGTCACTGCACCGGAGATTGACAATTGCAACAACACGTTGGATTTGATTTATCCTATAGTCGTCCGGCCTGTTCCGAGTCCATCTTTTTCAGTTGCCTACAGCACTTGCAAAGAGGATACAGCTATTTTCTTATCAACCGGAATCACAGGCATTCCAATCAAATCATTTGACTGGTTGTTTGATGATGGAACCCGCTCCGCAATGCAAGGCACGAAAAAAAATTTCCCAACAGAAGGCACTCACCCCGTTAAACTAACCCTGACCACCTATGAGGGCTGCATAGTGGATACTATTAAAAACGTTGTTACAAATCCTAAACCTATTGCCCCGTTTGGCATAGCAAGCCTGCCTGCCTGCGAAGGCGCTACACTTACTTTTTCAGATTCGTCTTACTTTGGTGGAAGAATGAACAGGTGGTATTGGGATTTTGGAAATGGTCAAAAAATAAATGCTCTTACAAAGGCGAATCAAACAAGCTCATATCCGGCGGCAGGAATTTATACCGTAAAACACCTTGCACATTCTTCGGGCTTCTGTTACAGTGATACCGTTAAAAAAATCATTCAGATTTTTGCTAAGCCCAAGGTTAAATTTGGTACTATAAATGGTTGTCTCGCAGATAGCACCGTCAGATTTTTTGACAGCTCGACCATTTCTGACGGGCAAGCACTAACCTATCTGTGGCATTTTGGCGATCCGAATTTTACAGTCGCAAACCCGGATACTTCTATCTTAAAAAACCCGGTACACAAGTATATTGTAAGTGGAACTTATCCTATTACCTTAACTGTAACAACTGCAAACGGCTGTGGAAATAGTTATAACGGGAATGTGACGATCTATCCCCAACCTACAGTTTCCTTCAATGTTATTTCACCTCCTCAGCAATGTGTTAATGGAAATAGTTTTGCTTTCAACAACACTTCAGCAATTGCAGGCGGAACGATTAGTTACAAATGGTTATTTGGTGATGGAGTAATTTCTCTTTCTCAAAATGCGGTGCATAGTTATGTAAACCCAGGTGTTTATAATGTAAAACTGGTGATTACTTCTGACAAAAGTTGTAAAGACAGTATCCTTAAACCTGTAACGGTATATCCCAAACCGACCGTAGGATTCAATGTCAATACACTGATTCAATGTGTTAGCAATAATCTGTTTGTATTTACCAATGTTTCTTCAATCAGTTCAGGTCTTATGACTTATAAATGGGATTTCGGCGATGGCAACACTTCCGTTTTTGCAAGTCCGAACCATGTGTATAGTGGATGGGGCAATTATACTGTTAAGCTGGTTGTAACGTCTGATAAAGGTTGTAAAGACAGTGCCTCAAGAGTGATCACGGTCAATCCGCAACCGTCTGTTGCGTTCAGTATCAACAATACTCCCCAATGTCTTTCAGGAAATAATTTTGTGTTCACAAATACTTCTTCCGTAGCAATTGGTACTGTCACTTACAGTTGGCTGTTTGGCGATGGTGCGACCTCTCCTTTGCAAAATCCCGCTCATGTTTACACCATTGCAGGCACATTCAAAGTAAAGTTGATTGTGACCTCAGGCAATGGTTGCAAAGACAGCCTTTCCAAATCAATCACAGTACTTGGGAAGCCGACTGCCGCCTTCTCTGTTAATAATACGGCGCAATGTATTACAGGCAATGCGTTCGTTTTTACAAATTCATCTTCAACTACTACGGGAACTTTATCCTACCAATGGAGTTTTGGCGACGGTAGCACCAGCATTTTGACTAGTCCATTTCACAATTATTTATCTGCAGGGATTTACACAGTGAAGCTTGTAGTCACTACCAGCAACGGTTGCAAAGACAGCTTATCTTCAACAGTCACTGTAAATCCAAAACCAGCCGTATCCTTTTCAATCAATAACATAAACCAATGTCTTCAAAACAATAATGTTGTTTTCACAAACACATCGTCTGTTAGCTCAGGAACAATGACATACCAATGGCAATTTGGTGATGGCGGAACTTCGACTTTGCAGAATCCATCTCATGTTTACACTGTGGCTGGTACTTATAATGTAAAACTGATTGTGACATCGGACAAAGGCTGCAAAGACAGCGTGACACACACAACGACCATTAATCCAAAATCAGCGGTTGCATTTACTATCAATACTTCAACACAATGTATCACAGGAAATAATTTCACCTTTTCAAACACATCTTCCATATCCACCGGAACACTTACTTACCAGTGGACTTTTGGAGATGGTACAAGTGCGGCAACGACCAATGCTTCCCACACATACACCACAGCAGGAAGCTACGCAGTCAAGCTTGTAGTGACCACAAATTTTGGTTGCAAAGACAGCCTGACACAATCAATTCTTGTTGGTGCAAGGCCTTCTGCATCTTTTAATATCAACAATGCTACCCAATGTGTCACTGGAAATAATTTTTCTTTTGCAAATAGTTCTTCCATCACTTCTGGCACTATGACTTACGACTGGTCTTTTGGAGATGGTGGAACATCTGTTCTTCAAAACCCTGCACATAGCTACATTGCAGCGGGTTCTTATGTCGTCAGGCTCATTGCCACTTCAGACAAAGGCTGTAAGGACACAACGACCAAAACAGTTACAGTCAATTATAAACCGTTAGCTTCATTTACTATCAATACGGCTTCGCAATGTCTTACAGGGAATAATTTTGTTTTTACAGGCGCATCTACCATTACTTCGGGTGGGGCATTAGGTTATCAATGGATTTTTGGCGATGGAGGAACTTCTTCCGTTCAAAATCCTTCTCACAATTACCTGGCTTCCGGTATTTACCAGGTCAGGCTTGTTGCTACTTCCGTAAACGGATGTACCGACACTGCAAAACAAACGATTACAGTCAGTCCAAAGCCAACCGTATCATTCAGTGTAAATGTTGCTTCGCAATGCCTGGGTGGGAACAATTTTGTCTTTACCAATAACTCATCAGTAGTTACCGGTACCATCAACTACCAATGGTCATTTGGGGATGGGGCAATTTCTGCTTTGCAAAATCCAATACACAATTACACGTCGGCTGGTACTTATTCTGTTCGCCTTATTGTAACATCGGACAAGGGCTGCATTGACAGTTTCAAACTGAACGTGTCTGCCATACCCAAGCCAACAGCATCTTTCAATGTTAATAGTGCTTCGCAATGTTTTACAAGCAACAACTTTGTGTTTACCAACACATCTGTCGCGGCTTTTGGGACACTCAGCTACCAATGGTCTTTTGGAGATGGCGGAATTTCTACAACGTCAAATCCTTCACACACATATGCAGGCGCAGGCACATATTCTGTGAAGCTGATAACAACAGCAGGCGGTGGTTGCAAAGACAGCATTACAGTGCCAGTTACGGTCAATCCAAAACCAGTTGTCGCATTCAATGTGAACACCACACCTCAATGTTTTAAGGCAAATAACTTTTCCTTTGCCAATACGTCCAACATTGCAAGCGGGACACTGACTTATGGCTGGTCTTTTGGCGATGGCGGAAATTCTACTTTGCAAAATCCTGGTCATATTTATACAACTCCGGGAACTTATACTGTAAAGTTGGTGGCAATTTCAGACAAAGGTTGTAAAGACAGTACCAGCCAAACCGTTGTTGTCAATCCTTCGCCTATTGCTAACTTTACTATCAACAATACGCTTCAGTGTTTGAGTAATAATAATTTTGTGTTTACAAACACTTCAACACTTGGTTCGGGTAGTCTGACTTATCAATGGACCTTTGGCGATGGGGCAGGAGCGGTTGCTCAAAACGCTACTCACACTTATCTAAATGCCGGAACTTATTCGGTAAAACTGGTCATTACTTCAAACAACGGTTGCAAAGACAGCATCAGCCAATCGGTTGTTGTTAACCCTAAGCCAGCAGCTTCCTTCACTGTTGCAAACAATGCACAGTGCCTTGTTGGTAATAGTTTTTTATTCACCGGCACATCAACTGTTTCATCCGGCACAATGACCTACTTATGGTCATTTGGCGACGGACAAACTTCTGTTTTACAAAATCCTGTACACAGCTATTCCAACTGGGGGAACGTAATTGTAAAATTGATTGTAACCACAAATAACGGTTGCAAGGATAGCACAATGAAAACAGTATTTGTGTATCAAATGCCAGTTGCCTTGTTTAGTGTCAACAGTACCGGGCAATGTCTTGCAACCAATAATTTTAGTTTCACAAACACTTCTTCGGCACTTGCACCAGCTTCCTACTCCTGGTCATTTGGAGACGGTGGCACATCCGTGTTACCAAGCCCTACACATGTCTATTTATCCGCCGGAATATTTAAGGTGAAACTGATCACAACATCTGCAACAGGCTGCACTGATTCATTAACTAAACCTGTCACTGTATATCCAATTCCAACTGCATCATTTAATATCAATCTGGCAAGCCAGTGTTTCAGAAATAACTCATTTGTATTCAGCAATACTTCTACCATATCATCCGGGTCACTGTTATCTCAATGGAATTTTGGTGATGGTAATTTTTCCAACAGCATTAGTCCCTTGCATTCCTACACTACATCGGGTACTTATGTTGTTAAGCTGGTTGTG
Source organism: Segetibacter sp. (assembly GCA_043733905.1). Lineage (GTDB taxonomy): Bacteria > Bacteroidota > Bacteroidia > Chitinophagales > Chitinophagaceae > Segetibacter. The sequence continues at coordinate 1,625 of JAYTGA010000260.1, read as the reverse complement.
ACAACCGGAAACGGCTGCAAAGACAGCATTTCTCAAACCGTGGATGTCATTGTAAAACCAATCGCATCTTTTACCATTAACAATGTAAGCCAGTGTAAGTCAGGCAACAACTATACATTTACCAACACATCTGTGTTTGCTGGTACTGCCACCTATCAATGGAGTTTTGGCGATGGTGGAACGTCTGTTTTAATTAGTCCGTCTTATCAGTATGCAGCAGCAGGAACCTACACCGTCAGATTAATTCTTACAACAAATGCAGGATGTAAAGACACTGTTTCAAAAACAGTCACAGTATTTCCACAACCAACCGTCCTGTTTAACATAAACTCTTTGAATCAATGTTTAACAGGGAATCAATTTATTTTTACGAATCAATCTTCCGTCGCTGTTGGCACCTACAATTCATACTGGTCTTTTGGAGATGGAATGACTTCTACTGTGGCTAATCCAACACATTCATACACTGTGGCCGGAACTTACACAGTTTCACTTCTGGTAATGACGAACAATGGTTGCAGGGACAGCATTTCGCAAACTGTAAAAGTAAATCCACAGCCTGCGGCAAATTTTTCAATCAATGCCAATAACCAATGTTTTAGCGGCAACAATTTTATATTTACTAACACCTCTGTTGGTTCTGCTCTCAGCACTTACAAATGGTCATTTGGCGATGGTTCATCATTCGTAGGTTTTAATGCCTCTCATGTTTATTCTGCTACAGGCATTTTCCAGGTGAAACTGATCGTCACTTCTGCTGATGGATGCGTGGATAGTACAATGCAAAACGTAACGGTTAATCCCAAACCTTTTGCTTCCTTTACCAGTGCCAATGCAGGGCAGTGTCTTAATGGAAACAATTTCACCTTTGCCAATACTTCTTCGGTTTCTTCAGGCTCTTTCTCATCATTCTGGTCTTTTGGTGATGGAATTACATCTACAGCCATCAGCCCTTCGCATGTTTATACAACAAGTGGTACTTTCATTGTCAAGTTGATTGTGACAACAAATAATGGTTGCAAGGACAGCACGACATTAACAATGAACGTGTTTCCAATGCCAACTGTTTCGTTTACTATTAACAATGCGAATCAATGTTTTTCAGGAAATAGTTTTTCATTTAACAACACATCATCAAGTGTGTCCCCAACCATATATTCCTGGACGTTTGGCGATGGTTCAGTTTCTTCTGCCTCAAATCCAACTTATAGTTATCCCCTTGCCGGAACATACAGCGTGAAGCTAATTGTCACCTCGGGCAATGGATGCAAAGACAGCATATCAAATACTGTGACCGTCAGCCCTAAGCCTACCGTGGCTTTCAGCCCAAATATTGTTTCCCAATGTTTTGAAATCAACAATTTCATTTTTACAAATCAATCCACAATTACTTCCGGTATTTTCACTTCGTCGTGGAATTTTGGTGATGGTGCAACTTCTGCTCTTCTCAGCCCGGCACACACTTACAGTGCGAGTGGCGTGTATGTAGTCAAACTTGTTGTTGCCAGCAGCGATGGTTGCAAAGACAGCACAACTAAAACCGTTACGGTGAATAAACAACCTGTTTCATCATTTACCATCAACGATTCCACTCAGTGTCTGAACAAAAATAGTTTTGGGTTTTC
>JAYTGA010000259.1:0-25706 GCA_043733905.1 Segetibacter sp. | reverse complement strand
TATTACAAAAATCTAAATCGCCTGGGAATGTTTTATGAGCAATTGGATTATTCAAAAGCACTTCCGTTTTTACTAATGCTGCCTGATTGTCTGAATCAGGATTTGCAGGATTAAGAGATGCACCATTTCATTTAAAAAATATTGACAAGAATGATGCTCACAATCCAATACTGTTTTAGATAATGTAGAACACTCACCAGTAGTAAAGCAAATAAACTTCCCAGCCTCTTTTAAACAGCCACTCCTGAAATATGTTTTGCGACTCCCTGTTGAAAGCGTAAATTTCTGACGCCATCTAAGGTGGTTTCGTCTGCTTTAAGGATAATTTCATGCTGCATTTGCAGAATCAGCCTTTGCTGTTCGAGCAACTGCTTTGGTGTTTTAAGGTCGTGGCTGATAAAGGTGCGGTGAATCAACCAATCGGGTTCACCAGCGTAATATCTGCCAAGTGCTAACCCATCCTTGCAAACGGAAAGGGTATATTTTTCGCCATCCGGTTTGGTCATGACCTCGGGCTTTAGGTAGCCGCTGTTTTTGAAAAACGTTTTAATCACATCAAGCTGGTATGGAAGGTTGAGCCCCATTCGCTGATTGTAGCGGGTGAAAAAATGTCCGTTAAAAACCTCCATAAATTCTTCCTGCGGTCTAAATGCCCTCAACCCCTGTGTGTTGTAGTAATAGACCAAACCACCGCCTACCAGGTCGCTACCACCTTTGAACCTGCTTGCTCCGTAGGATTTTTCAATGAAGAAAAGCCAGTTGTTCTTAGCCGCTGTTTTGATAGAATAGCAGCGGTTATATGTTTGTGCCTTGTCTATCTTTAGTTTTTTTCTTTCACGGGCATATTCTTCAAAAAGGCGGGGAATCGTTGATTTTATCAACTTGCTTTCATCCCTTAGTATTTCGGTATTGACTTCCTGTTGGATCATGGCAGGTACAAGCATAAGTTTGTTATTTCACTATGTAACGTTTAGATGGCGGTGGTATTGTGTGTAGCCAGGAAATTTTGTAAAGAACAATCCAATGCAAAGTGTACCACTTCAAAAAGTTACTCAAACTCCTTTGTTGTTTTATAGGTTGTTGAGACCTTGTTGCAAGAATCAATTTAAAGGATATTTGGGAACACAGATGACACGCCTGCCCGTCCGTTCAGGCGGGGATTTGAGGGATTAACAGGATCTTTTTATAGATAAATTTTAGATTTTTTGCTTTGCAAAGGATTAGTTGTTTTATGCAACAAAGCCGATTGTTGACATAAAAAAAAGCTGCCCAAAATGAGCAGCCTTCTTTGTTGTTATCCGGTAAATAATTAATTAAAAAATGTCCTAAACTCTAAACTCTAAACTCTAAACCCTACTGCCCTACTCCCCTACTAAACATTAAACCTAAAGTGCATGATGTCTCCATCTTCCACCAGGTAATCTTTGCCCTGCACGGCCAGCTTGCCATTGTCTCTACACGCAGCTTCCGAAGTGTATTTGATGAAATCGGTGTACTTAATCACCTCTGCACGAATAAAACCTTTTTCAAAATCGGTATGAATAACACCAGCCGCCTGCGGTGCAAGCATGCCCTTGGTAATGGTCCACGCCCTCACCTCCTGCACACCTGCGGTAAAATAAGTGGCCAGGTTCAACAGGCGATAAGTGGATGTAATCAACCTTGCCACACCGCTTTCACTTAGTCCCATATCTTCCAGGAACAGTTGGCGGTCTTCGTAGCTTTCCATGACTGCTATTTCGCTTTCAATGGCTGCGCTAATGAGTAGTATTTCAGCATTTTCCGCTTTAACAGCAGCGCTCAGTGCTTCCGAAAATTTGTTTCCTTTTACTACGCTTTTTTCATCCACATTGCAGACATATATGACGGGTTTCATTGTCAGTAAAAACAAATCGTTTAGGTGTTTTTCTTTGTCTTCGGGTGTCACTTCAAAACTGCGGGCATTTTTGCCTTGCTCTACAAATGTTTTCAGTTCCTTCAACAGTTCCAGTCCTCTAAGAAATTCCTTATCACCTTGTTTTGACATCTTTTCGTTTCGTGAAATCTTCTTGTCAATGCTTTCAAGGTCTTTCAGTTGCAGTTCGGTATCAATGATCTCTTTGTCACGGACAGGATCAACACTGCCATCTACATGAATGATATTGTCATCTTCAAAACAACGCACAACATGGATGATCGCATCAGTCGCCCTGATGTTTCCTAAAAACTGGTTGCCCAGCCCTTCGCCTTTGCTGGCACCTTTTACAAGTCCTGCAATGTCCACAATCTCCACCGTGGCCGGCACCACACGCTGGGGCACTACTAATTTTTCCAGTGCAATCAGCCTTCCGTCCGGCACTGTTATTACGCCAATGTTTGGTTCTATTGTGCAAAAAGGAAAATTAGCCGCTACAGCCTTTGCATTGCTCAATGCATTAAACAACGTTGATTTTCCCACGTTTGGTAATCCTACTATTCCCGCCTGAAGACCCATATTTTATGTTTAAAGTGTTAGGTGTGAAGTGTTAGGTGTTAAGTGTTAAGTATGAGGTATGAAGTATGAGGTATGAACTATGAGCTATAAACTGTGAAATGTTTTGCTTTAAGTTTATAAACTACTTACATGCTTTGTGTCTGAATACTAAATACTGAATACTAAATACTGAATCCTCTCTATAAATTTATTTGGCGGCAAAAGTAAGTATTGGCTTTCAAAGTATAGCTGTATTATTGTAGGGAAGTTTATGGATTGCTTTGAACTATGAGCTGTTTTAAAGTGTGAAGTGTTAGGTATGAAGTGTGAAGTGTTAGGTGTGAAGTGTTAGGTGTTAGGTGTGAAGTGTTAGGTGTAAAGTAGCAAAACACAGACAACGATAAACCACAAACCTCAAACGATAAACCCAATAAACAAATAAACCAATTAACTTATTAACCTGTTTTCCATGGCCTTAAACATTGTCTGGGTTGCATTTATTGTTATTGCTTTTGCAATAGCGGTCTTCAAAAGCCTGTTCCTGGGTGATACCCTTATCTTTAAAACTCTGGCGGACGGGCTGTTTGATGCTGCTAAAACATCGGTGACTGATGTGGCTTTCCCGCTGGCGGGTACAATGGTTTTCTTTCTTGGCTTAATGAATATTGCTGAAAAGGCGGGCTCTATTGGCTGGCTGGCCCGCAAGCTGAACCCGGTCATGAAAAGGCTGTTTCCAGAAGTGCCGGAAGGTCATCCGGCTATGGGCGAAATGGTCATGAACTTTAGTGCTAACCTGCTTGGCCTCGACAATGCCGCTACCCCATTTGGTCTCAAGGCCATGCAAAGTCTGCAATCGCTGAATCCTGATAAAGAAAAAGCGACCAATTCACAAATCATGTTCCTGGTGCTGCACACAAGCGGGTTGACCATTATTCCGTTGTCCATCATCACCTATCGCATAGCAGGTGGCAGCACACAGGCCACCAGCATTTTTATTCCTTGTGTGCTGGCTACGCTTTGCACCACACTGGCATCTATTGTTGTGGTTAGTTTTATGCAAAAAGTAAAATGGGACATGGTGCTGATAGGCTCTCTTGTTTTCATGACAGCTCTTATTGGCGGCACTTTATACCTTGTTTCCACCATGAGCGAGGAGCAAAGGAACGTGTTTAGCAATGTTGCGGGAAATGCAATACTATTAGCCATTGTGGTCGCCATTATATTGGCTGGAGCCATTAAAAAAATACCTGTATTTGATACGTTTCTTGATGGAGCAAAAGAAGGCTTTGGCGTGGTTCTTAAAATCATTCCATATCTCGTCGGGTTTTTGGTTGCCATCAGGCTTTTTAGAGATAGTGGCGCTTTGGGTTACGTCACAGATGGCATTGCCTTTCTGCTGCAGAAAACAGGCATGAACACAGACTTTGTCCCATCTCTTCCTGTGGCTATCATGAAACCATTCAGCGGCAGCGGCGCAAGAGGTTTGATGCTTGATATTTTTAAAAACCCCGCCTATGGCCCGGACAGTTTTGTGGGCAAAGTGTCCAGTATTTTCCAGGGAAGTGCCGACACTACTTTCTACATCATCGCTCTCTATTTTGGCAGCGTGGGAATTAAAAGAGTCCGGCACGCAATATGGGCTGGCCTTCTCGCAGATTTGATAGGTGTGGTAGCAGCTATTATTATTGGTTATTTCTTTTTTCGGTAAAAAAATATGATCATAACATGAATCTTATCTTATTGCTAATTATTGTTTTTCTCATGGCAAAAAAATTAAACGCAGGCATAAAATTATTGCCCTAAGCCCAAATCTTTGAGTACCTTACATTAACTTGATTTCCTGAAAAATTTCAACCAGTGGACAATCCTCAACAACTGCTTTTCAGCCACATCAAATCAAAGTTGCCGGTTCACATTGCACTGGTAGATGAAGTGGCAGATATTCTAAACATCAGCAACGATAGCGCCTATCGCCGCATACGGGGCGAAAAGCCACTTGGGCTGGATGAACTCCAGGTGCTTTGCAACAAGTATCAGGTATCGCTTGACCAGTTGTTGCAAATTCAAACCAACACGGTTATTTTTAGCGGTAACCTCATTAATTCGGATAGTTTCAACCTTGCAAATTATCTACAGTTTGTCGGGAACCAACTTATGCTTATTAAGTCCCTGCCCAATGCTCATTTTTATTTCAACAACAAGGATATTCCCATCTTTCACTTTATGCAGTTTCCTGAGTTAAGCGCTTTTAAATGTTTCTTTTGGAAGAAGACCGTTATAGGCTATCCTGAACTAAGCAAGCAACAGTTTGATGGGGTTGAAACAGATGAGAGCATATTAGAAGCGGGCAGAAAAATCATTCAACTATATACGCAAATTCCCTCTACTGAAATCTGGAATGAAGAAAGCGTCCACGTCACTATTAAGCAAATTGAATTTTACCGGCAATCCAACATTTTTACCAACAAAACCTTTCTTAGCAAAGTTTATCAACAACTGGAAGAATTGCTAAACCACACGGAGCTTCAGGCCGAAGCAGGAAAGAAGTTCATGGTCAATCAGAAGCCTTCAAACACATCTCCCAGCTATGACATTTACATAAACGAATGCCTGATTGGCGACAACACAATTTATGTAAGCGCAGGAGAACGTCAAATGGCTTTTGTAAATCACAACGGACTTAACTTTCTGGGTACGCAAGACAAAGGCTTCTGTGACTACACTTATCATAATCTGCAACACGTCATGAAAAAGTCCACACACATCAGCACAGTGGGCGAAAAAGACAGAAGCATATTCTTCAATGCGCTTCGGGAAAAAATTTATGAGAAGAAAAAGAACTTGGATTAAGTATTTTCTGCAAACAAAAAATCCCATCAAATAGAGAAGGGATTTTTGTGCAGTTAGTTATGTTTTCAGACCTCAGTTGGTATTTGGTGGCACCGTAGCAGCAGGGTGAATATAGAATGTAATGCTGCCCTGATAACTTGATTGACCTGATACAAGACTGCCCATCTTGTCTATTCCATTACTATCGGTGTAAGTCCTTGCAAGAAAACAAGAACCCAGCTTAGGCGTAAGCAGGTTGTACTTACTGTTGCCCAGGTCATTCATAATCCAAAGCTGTAGCTCTTCGCCATTGCCCGGCAGTTTTTTCAGGTCATAAGAAAGGGACAGTGTACAGAGTCAAATACTTTCCGTCGCTCCTACGAATGCGGTAGAGCTTAACGGTGTTAGCAGCGTCTGCATATTGTTTCGCAAATTCAAAAGTCAGGTAGTCAATGTTCTGAAAGTTTAGCGTACCGGAAAAGTCCGGCAAACCAAACTTTTTATAGCCGGTTGCGGTACTCATAGCCAGCGTGTATAGACCTGGTGCAGGGTCATAAATAGTGACGAGCATATTGCACGCAGCATAAGTAAGCGGCGGTGCTTTCGCAACAACGCTTTCATTTTTAGCGTTGGTCAAGGCAATGCTTTCATTCGCGGATGGTGCTACATTTTTCATAGCGACATCTTTTTGGCAGGCAGTAAAACTTGCAGCAATGATTGCACATGCAGCAACAACGGAAAGGAGATTCTTTTTCATGATTGGGAGTTTTATTTGTTAAAAAAAAGGTGATTTGAAGGAAAAAGCAATGATTAAAAACTGAAACGATAAGCAATAGCAAGCTGCGATTTTTGAGATATCTCAGCGTTATTGCCTGGTAGAAAAACTGGCTGCTGTTTAAAGCCAACTGATGAAGCTTTGGTCCGTGTGTGATGTGCTACAACAAACATAGGAATGCTTCCCAGCATTGATACAAGACCTGCAATAGCCAGAGTGTTTGGCAATGCATCGTTGCGTTTAGGCTCAGGTGGTTGATTCTCACAAAAAAGGCAAATATTAATTTTGACAGGCTCTGCAACGACTCCGGCCAATACTATTAAGCCAACACCTCCACCCAGCATGAACCATGCTACCGTTTTTTGGTTTTTACTTTTCTGCAAATAATTAATGGCAATGTTGTCGTTTGATGATGCCTGGCTAAAGCATTGGCAGCTTAGCAGGATGATCATTACAAGAGTGATAACTTTTTTCATAACGAGTGGTTTTTTGGTGATGAAAGAACAAAGCTATCTTCTGCAGGAGGCGTTCCCTAATTGATAAATGAGGCGGCAGTGGTTACAAAAGCATTCGGTGCAACAAGCGGTGCTACTCTATCTTTTCTTAACTGATTTTTGCTGTTGCGGTTGTGGTTTTCTTTTGCAGTTGCATTTTTTACTAAACAAACAAAAAGGGTAAGTAAATTTTGCAGAAGAAAGACTGAGAGAATGTCTTTGGCAATGAGGTTTTGCACTAAATGCAACAGCTAAAATGCAGTGATAACATTCAATTAGGAAACAGCTCAATGCCGGGTGAGCTTTGTTTTTCAAACTAAAAAATAAAACTTATGAAAACAAGACTTACCCTGAAAAGACTGCTGACTATTGCGCCGGTCTTTTTATTAATGACAACTTTTCAGTCATGCACTCATTACTATTATGGTCCCAATGCCAATAATATCCCTTTGTTGAAAAAAAGCGGGGATGTGAGGGCATCTTTAGCACTTGCAACGGCTGCGGAAACGGGTGGAGTAGAGTTGCAATCCGCATTAGCCATCAGCAACCATGTGGGTGCCATGTTGAACTTTTACCGTGCCACCGGAAGCAATGGTGAAAGCAAAGGTTCCGGCACTTACATAGAGGGTGGTGCGGGTTATTTCAAAACATTGAGTGAAGAACGCATTGTATTGGAAGCTTATGGGGGTGCCGGTGTAGGAAGCATCTCCAATAGTGATTCGTATGGAAGTTCAAAAGTGGCTGCGCAAAAAATGTTTGTACAGCCTTCCATTGGATTCAGTTTTTTTGATTCGAGGCTGGAATTTGCTTTTGCCTGCAGGTTCAGTCATGTATCATTGAAAGTGACGGAAAGTACAATGCCCCAAACTAGCGATGGATTGAATGACCCGATTGGTGATTTGAAAAGTAACCCTAATCACTTTTTTATAGAGCCTGGTTTTATGATAAGAAGTGGTTTTCAAAAAGTAAAATGGCAGATTCAATATACAGCTTCAAAAGAAAGCAGGCATCAAAATTACCTTACACAACCCGGCATTATATCTATTGGGATGCTGTTTGCTTTTTCTAAAAATGAATAGTGTTGCTCCTGTATTTTATGAATAAATTTATAAAGATAAATGAGTATAAACTCTAAATTCATCAAAGTTCCTTCTCCATTACAAAGTGCGGAATTGTGACTTCAACAAACTCGCCGCCGCTGATTTTATAGCCTTGTTTTTCATAAAACCCTGTAGCCGTTTTTCTTGCGTGCATGGTCATGGTTCGGTTGCCACGGTCACGGGCGATGTTTTCAGCAAACTGCATCAGTACTTTGCCAATGCCTTTGTTTTGAAGCCCTGGTTTTACTGCCATTTGGCGAAGCCTGACACTTTTGGGAGTTTCCTGTTTCAACATGCAGCAGCCAAGCATTTCATCGTCTTCAAAAGCGGCTATGTGGACATCGTCTTTTTCATTTTCAATGTCATCTTGTGTAAAATCAAGCCCAAGCGGTTTGCGCAGAATTTGCCTTCGCAGATCCAGCATTTGTTTATACTCCTTGCTGTTGTAATCAATTATTTTTAGCGGCATGTTTTGGAAATGAAATTGGTTCTTGTTAGAAAAAAAGATTTATACAAATGTAAACTAAGGATTTTTTTTTACCAACGCAAATCGCATCTTTTTAACAACAACAAAATGTATTCTGCAACAATGAAAAGAACAACCTTTTTCTTGTTTTCTTTCTTTAAAATGTTTCTTTCAGTTTATTTTTTGGCACCCAACAAAGCATAAACATGGAAAACAAAAACTCTTATTCTTTTCATTTCCTGTTTTTCTATTAATTTCATTATAAATTAACCATGATGATAAAATTAAAACAACTGCTTCTGCTTTTAATTGTTATGCTGAGCCTGCAACAGGCACATGCTCAAAAGCAAACCATTTCCGGCAAAGTGCAAGATGAAAATAAGATGCCTTTGTCCGGCGTATCTGTCAAAGTAAAATCGTCCGGCGCAGGTGTCGTTACAGACCCTGACGGTAGTTTTAAAATTGAAGCATTAGGCAACAATGAAATTATGGTAACGATGGTTGGTTACAGGCCACAAACAGTTAAATACCGCAACAACAACGGTGTAGCCATGATCATTACAATGGAACCCATGGTAATAGAACTGGGACAAGTGGTGATGGTGGGCACCCGAAGCAATGGACGGATAAAAACGGAAACACCTGTGCCGGTTGACATCATTAAAATAAATGAGCTTGGCACACCCACTGCCAAAATGGATCTGACTTCTGTTTTAAACATGGCTGCTCCTTCTTTTAACTACAACAAGCAAAGCGGTGCAGATGGTGCAGACCACATAGACCTGGGTACTTTGCGTGGACTTGGCCCCGATCAAACCCTTGTACTCATCAATGGTAAACGTCGCCACCAGACTGCCTTTGTGGCTTTGTTTGGAACAAAAGGCCGTGGCAACTCCGGCACCGATATGAATTCATTTCCCGAAGCTTCCGTTGACAGAATTGAAATATTAAGGGATGGTGCATCTGCCCAATATGGTTCTGATGCCATGGCTGGTGTCATTAACCTTGTGCTTAAAAAAGACATCAATCACTGGACAATTAATACAGGCTGGTCAGGCTACTACGACACCAAGTTTAATACCCAAAAATTCAATGCAGGAAACCAATATTATTCCGGTGGCAAAATAGATGGCGGCACCTATTCATTCTCTGTCAACAATGGCTTTGCTATTGGCAAAAATGGCGGCTTTGCCAACATTTCCCTGGAATATCTTAACCAGCAAAAAACATACAGACAGGCCGACACCACCAATTGGTTAACCAACAAAGATGCCCTGCCTTATCCAAATGGTGGCCGCCGTGCATTTGGCGATGGTTCTGTTAATACTGCCGGTGCTATGTACAACATGGAAGTCCCATTTTCCCCAACAAAAAAGACCGTCTTTTATTCTTTTGGCGGCTACAATTACAAAGCATCTGATGCCTATGCTTACACAAGAAACTTCAGCGCACACCCTGAGCGTTTTCCTACAGATGCCAATGGCGGCATCTTGTTTGTGCCCGACATTATGCGCAAAACAAATGATGGGGAGACTTATTACAACCCTCACATTCAAACCCACATTAAAGATGAATCCATTTCCGCAGGCATAAAAGGCGATGCGGGAAGCAACTGGAACTGGGACCTGAGCAACACCATTGGCCGCAACGATTTTCATTTCTATGGCGACAAAACATTCAATGCTTCTTCAACCGGTGCCACTTCTCCCAATCACTTTGACGATGGCGGATTTAACTTCCTTCAAAACACCGTGAACCTTGACTTGAGCAAATCTTTCAAAACCATTTTAGAAGGCATGAACCTTGGCCTTGGTGCTGAATACAGGTATGAACGCTATTCAATTTACAAAGGCGAAGAAGGTTCTTACAAAAATTATCATCCCGGTGAAATCATCTATCCTAACCAAATAGGACAAGGTCATGACCCCATTGATTCATCAAGAAGTCCGGCTTCCGGTTCGCAGGGCTTTCCCGGCTTTAGTCCTTCTGATGTTGTCACAGCCAACCGCTCCAATGTGAGCCTGTATGCAGATGCAGAATTGAACGCCACCAAGATATGGCTGATAGATGGTGCCGCCCGGTTTGAGCATTATTCAGACTTTGGTTCTGTGGCTACTTTCAAGCTGGCAACAAGGGTCAAAGTCGCTCCCGGTTTTAATGTAAGAGGCTCTGTCAGCACAGGTTTCAGGGCGCCTTCTCTTCAGCAAATTAATTTCAGCAATACGCTTACTTCTTTTAGCGGAGGCCAGTTGATACAGTCACGCATTGCCAGCAACAACGATCCTATTACAAAGGCTGCGGGCATTCCTGCTTTGAAACAGGAGACATCTTTCAATACCAGCGTTGGATTTAGTGTGAAGCCTGTCACAGGCTTCACACTAACGGTAGATGGATACATAGTAAAGGTGAAAGACAGGGTTGTGCTCTCTGGTTTGTTTAGCAAATACGACAACACTTTGCCTGCTGCTTTCACTTCGCAGATTCCTGCCGATGTGTCAACAGTACAGTTTTTTGACAATGCCGTCAACACCACCAACTATGGGCTTGATATTGTTGCAGACTATACAAAAAAATGGGGCAAAAATGGCATCAAAGCCTTGCTGGCCGGCAACATTCAGCACATGACCATAGATGCCATCCATGTGCCGCCTACACTCAACGGAACGGTCTTAAACCGTAAAACATTTTTCAGCGATAGAGAAGAAGCGTTTGTTTTGTCGTCTGCGCCTAAAGCGAAATTTAGTTTCAGCCTCGAGTACGACATCAGCAAGTTTGGAGTAGGGACACACCTTACCTATTATGGCAACATCAGGCTGCTTGGTTTTGGAACCGGCACAGACGAAAACCCAAACAGCACCGGGATTAACCCGATGGTGCCTACTGATGCAGATGAAAATGTATTGGTGCCTGAAGTCTTTAATTTTAGCGGCAAAGTGGTGACCGATGTGTTTGCCTCCTACAAGTTTTCTAAAAAGATAAGCCTGTTCATCGGTGCGGACAACCTCATGAATATCCACCCCGATTTTGGCATTAACCCCTTAGCCAAAAACTGGTTTGGCGACAACGAATCCGGCGGCCCGTGGGATTCTGTTCAAATGGGTTTTAACGGAAGAAGATTGTTTAGTAAACTGGTGTTTAATTTGTAGAAAATTGCTTGTAAAAAATTAAACAATATAGGTTGGCATACTTTTTTTACACCATTTTGTAAAACTATTTTTTATGGACAAAATGGAAATAAAAGGTAAATGGAATGAATGGATAGGCAAGCTGAAAGCAGCCTATGCAGACCTCACAGACGACGATCTGAAACATGAAGAAGGAAAAGATGACGAAACCTGGGGTCGGATACAGCAAAAGATTGGTAAATCAAAAGACGAGCTGATAGACTGGCTAAAGGGAGTTGGATAAAACAAAGAGATGTTGTGAAAAAGGCTTCCTGTTGCAGGAAGCCTTTTTTATGTTTATGTTTTTGCGAAGCAAAAGATAAACAACAACAGAAAAATCCGATATACAAGCTGCAAAATGACAGACCAATGTGTACCTTTGCATAAACCTTAAACCATGCTTTCTCCCAATCAGTATATCGAAATAAATGCCGGGTTAGCGGGTGATGCACCTGTTTTTAAAGGTACCCGTGTTACCATTAAAACACTATTTGATTATCTTGAAGAAGAATCACTTGAAGAGTTTTTGAAAGGATTTCCATCTGTAAGCCGCACACAGGCAGAGAATGTTATAGAAATGGCTGCTGAAAAATTGCTAAATTAAAATTTTTATCCCCAAAAAACTGCATTAACTTTATTCATTAATAAATCCCCCTTCTTATCAATTTCCATCAATCATTTTTCTGCTGGATGCCGAAAAAGCATAAATAGAGTAGGCGTTATTTTAAAAACCATTACTATGGCACTTTTAATTGTTAGTGCAATTGCTGAAGACACAGTAGCTGCTCCGGGTAATGCAACTGATTCTTACATTGTTGTTAGTGTGACTGACGGCAATGGCGCGGCGGTTGCAGGTCTTGTCCTGGCCAATTTTGCATTGGGTTCACCCATTGTTGGGCCGGGTGGATCTCTTTCCCACATTACCTCTGTTGGCAGCGGAGGTTCGGTATCGGGTGTTTACATTCTGCGCATTGCTCCACTTGCGGGGCAAACATGGAAGTCGGGTGTTTACATTTGGTCTGTGCGGGTCACATCTGCAGCCAATGCAGGACAAGCTCTGTGTAGCACACTCATGGATTGATGACGCAATGCTGCTAAACCAAAATTCAATGGTGTAAAAAGTCATTGAAGCAAGAAACAAGTGACCTAAAACAATGAACGCCTTGCTTTCTTCAAAACAGGGCGTTCATTGTTTTATAAAAGATCAGGTCACGCAGCCATTGCTATTTTCATCAGTTCCACACTAAAACTGCTGATAGTACCCGTCTTCAAAGTAAAAGTCTTTGTCAGACTCACATAGCCCGGTTTGCTAAACGTAACAGTCACCTCACCCTCACTTAGTTGTTTTACAATGTATCTGCCAAGTTTATTTGTTTTGCCCCTTTTATCGCTGCCTTCCACTGTCACTTCCACACCTTGCAGCAGGGTGCCAGCCGTGTCAGCAGCCAGTCCCCTTATGCCTGCGCTGCCGCCTTTGCCCACCATTTTTTTCAAGCTGCTAAAAGTAAACTGCTGCCGCACCGGGTTAATAAACAATCTTTTGCCATCCTTACACATCGCCATAGCATTGGCATAGGCCAGGTTGTTAGCGGTTATTTTTGCAGTATTATCCACAGACTTGACCGAATCGGCTATTGCATATTTTTTTGCCAGTGCCGTGTATGCCACACCACCCGTTTTAAAAGTTGTTATAAACTCATCCGGCATGTTTTGGTTAGCCTGCAGCTCAGCCGCATTTTTTTCCAGAAATCGGCCACCCTTTGTCACCAGGTCAGCCACCGATGCCCAGTTGTCAGACCCTGCTTTCAGGTAGCTCGATTGCCCCGCAGTTTCCAGTTGATTAGCCCAGTTTTCCGGCGAATATGCATCTTCAATATAGCCCTTTAGCAACTGCCAGTTGTCCATCACCACTTTTGCCGCAGCCACCAGTGCAATGCGGATGTTGTTGCGTTGGCTCACCATTTCTTTGGCGCTCACCAAAGCCTCGGCAGCCACCACCTGATCCAGCATGGTCTGAATATAAGTATCAGTATATTTTTTCTTCAACTTTGTAAAATGGTCAAGGTTGTTTTTGCAAAAACCCCATGTCAATATAAGGGCAGCATACAAAGTGTTTGGCTTGCAGGAATACAATGATTTAATTTGTTTACTCATGATAGTTTGTTTGTAAAATTTTATAAAATGATTTGTTTCTTCTTAAAACTCCTAAATCAGCTCTTTATTGTGTTTGCAAAAAGAAATTTCTATTTATTTTTAAAACACCAGCCGTTTATTGAAATAAATCTTC
Organism: Segetibacter sp.; assembly: GCA_043733905.1. Lineage (GTDB taxonomy): Bacteria > Bacteroidota > Bacteroidia > Chitinophagales > Chitinophagaceae > Segetibacter. The sequence continues at coordinate 12,139 of JAYTGA010000259.1, read as the reverse complement.
CTTTACTATCTGCAAAGCATCGTTAAGTCACAATAAAACGCTTCCCTTACTCAACAAATTGTGTCTTGGTTTCAATAACATGCCTCTCCTACCCACTAAATTTTGTCTTGCTTTCAATAAAACATCTTTCTTAGGCAATAATTTATGTCTTTGTCTCAATAAAATGTCTCACATACCTGCTAAACTATGTTTTGGTTGCACTAAACTGTGTCACTCATTCGCTAAAGTATATTTCAGTCTAATAGTTTTATTTTTTGATTTTACAGTAAGAGGAAAAATGGAAATCTTATTTCGCTTTGCTAAATGAGAAGCAGGTACTATTGCTTACTTTTAAAAAGAATGCGTAGCAATTAAAATTTTATGTAGTTTAGCAATGGAAATATGATATTAGTAAAAACTGAAAGAAGCATTGGGGCAACGACAATATTAAAAATGCAAGATTAAATGGTTGATTATCAAGTGCCTTTTTTTGATAAATTGCGTCTAATAACGTAAATACAATTGTTGTGCGTCACCTTTTTGACGTTTTAACAATAAAAAGTGGCGTTAAAGCAATGAGTTTAAGCATAATAAACCTCTTAACAGATTTGTTGTTTAAATTAATCTTTGATTATGAATAAAACTTTTACTAAATGGATTGATGTGGGTTCTTGTAGCAACAAGCCCCGCTTATTCGCAGACAGGAGTATGGACATGGATGAAGGGTGGAAATCCTTATGGCTCTGTTATATATGGAACACAGGGCGTTCCAAACGCAAACAACATACCCGGTGGAAGGGCTCGAAGTATGAGATGGACAGATTCGACAGGTAATTTTTGGCTGTACGGAGGCGAAAAATATTTCCCTCTTACTAGTCCATGCGGCGATATTAATTGTTATTACGACCAGTTGTGGCAATACAATGTAAGTACTAACATGTGGACTTGGGTCAGGGGCAATCAAACACCCGAAATTAGTCCCGTATATTCATCTCATTCTCCCAGCGTATTAAACAATCCCGGTTCACGGGAATATGGTGCGACATGGACTGACAAACAAGGAAATATGTGGCTTTTTGGCGGAGTAATAAGGTATTTAATTAACTATTATGAACCAGTGGGAGACCTGTGGAAATTGTCGTCAAATTTATGGACTTGGGTGGCAGCTAGTCCAGTAAATGGTAGAGCTGTTTACGGCATTAAGGGAGTTGCTTCACCTTCAAATACACCCGGTGCTCGTAATAGTTCTCAAACATGGGTGGATTCTGCAGGTAATTTATGGCTCTTTGGCGGTGGCTCTAGGGCAGGCTCTTTAAATGATTTGTGGAAATACAATACTTCAACAAACCAATGGACATGGATAAACGGCGATACTGTCAGTAATCAATTGCCTGTATATGGCATTAAAGGTATTTCAGCAGACAGCAACAATCCGGGTGGAAGATTTTTATCTTTAGGGTGGACAGATAAATCGGACAATCTTTGGTTATGGGGAGGTGTATTGAGTTATAGTGGTGACAGCAGGAATGATTTATGGAAATATAACATTGTCACAAACCAATGGACATGGATCCGGGGTAGTAAAACATTCAGTTTTGCCAGCTATGGGCAGTTGGGCATAAGCTCACCAACTAATGACCCCGGTGCAGGACTAGAACAGACAAGCTGGACAGACACAACTGGAAATTTTTGGCTGCTAAGTGCTGGAAGGGATAATGTGCTATGGAAATATACAATAGCTACAAATGAATGGACATGGATTAATGGTAGCATTTCCCCATTAGTTTATTCGTATGGCTTGCAAGGTGTGCCATCATGCTCTAATCTTCCGCCAGAACGAAGTGTTGCTGTAGGTTGGACAGACAAATCAAATCAGCTTTGGCTTTGGGGAGGAGGAAACGACTACAATGACTTATGGAGATATACACCTGATATTTCTTGCTCCACACTACCCCTCAATTTGCTCTCCTTCATTGCTACCCTGCAGGAAAACGCAGGTAACAAGCAACAAATATTAGTCAATCTTTGCTGGAAGAGCGAAAACGAATTAAGCTTCGACTACTACAAAATTGAGCGCAGCAATAACGGTAAGGACTTTATAAACATTAAAAGGCAAAAAGCAAAAGGCAAAGTTGGAATGAACGAATACAGCGATGATGATAATGTCTCACAATTTACATCTTATGTTTCACAAGTTTATTACCGACTCAAAATGATTAATAAAGACGGTTCATTTATTTACAGCAAAATAGCAAAAGTAGAAATCAAAATTCCAAAATCAAACGTCATTATTTATCCAAACCCCACAACTAGTTCAATTATACTTCAACTCATCGGAACCAGTAGCAAAGCCGATGTACAGATTTTTGATATGGCAGGCAGGGTACTTTATAAACGTTCTATAAGCGAACTTGAATGGAGTAAAGGTCAAATTTCTATTCCAATGAACAATTTTGCACAGGACATTTATGTTGTGGAGGTGAAAAAGAATGATAAATTGTGGAGTATTAAGGTCGTGAAGAAATAGTAAGTGTACCCTTGCCGGATGCTGCATTTAAGAGAAAACAAGGCAAACGCACAACAAATAAGGCTTCGTCGAGCCTGGAAGGCCAACGATGAAGCCAATGTTGTACAGTCTGTCCGCCGTGTGCGGAAACTTTGAGGTAGGCGGGGTGGTCGGAGAAAAACTTTTTGCTTATGGGGTTTTTGGCAAAAAATGTGCGCCCTGTGCAGGGAGACCGGGCTTTTAGTGGTCGTTTAAGCAGGTAGAGAGACTCCTTTTTTTCAGTGTGTTTTTTTACTTCAACATTAGTTTGTTACTTAGCATCCGTTCCGGCAGAAGGAACGTAAAATACTCCACCTTCGGCAAGCGGGCGGGTCGTTGTGTGCAATGCGCCGTGTATGCAACTAAATTAAGTATTGAGAATGACTTTTGAACATAACTATGAACGAAATATTATTGACCGAAGATGAATTGAGTTACATTATTCATAAGGCAAAGTATTCGCTTTTGAATAACGTAGGATTTGTCAGTCAATTTACCAAGACTTATAAAGACATTGCCCACATTACCCCTTATAAGAAGCTTATTTTTATAAGGGGTAATGAACATACTGGTTTGGAGCATATCATGTTTAGACACAACGCTTTTAGCCATGAAGTAAATCCGTTAAATAAAGCCTTTGTTGAAACAAGTAAATTCGATAAAGCTTCACGACCGTTGATAGATTATTCTGCTCTATCCGAATTGCTTTATGAACATACAAATTTGGATGAAAAGTCAAATAAATTTCTTGACAAATTCGATTTATATAAAGGCTATGTAAATAGAATTAACTACATACTTCTTCTTTACAAGAATACTAAAGTCGTACATACATTATATCCCGATGAACCAATTAAAAATAGACAAAAGAAGAAGTATCGAAGAGGTAAAATGATATTCGAGGTTGGTAGGATTCGAGTGGAAATTCCACTTTTTCCCTACTATGATAAGGGCTTTTGCTCTGCCTCAATAACTATTCCTTATTATGATAGTCAGGACAAACTTTGTTACGCATTTCAATCTACCTTTCTTGAAAAGGAAAACATTGAAAAGATTGTATTACTAATCTATTTAGATGAAGTTTTTACTAAATTTATACACTTTAAAGACCAAATTCATCTTCCAGAATTTAGTTTATTCAATCGTGTTAATGAGATACAATACAACAATTTGAAACAAATTGAAGATATTATTGACAAGTACGAACAAGGATTGATAAAGGAAGATAAGTCTCTCAAAAAAATTGATTAAACTTTTGAATTAACAGCACTGCACACAACAAATAAGGCTTCGTCGGGCCTGGAAGGCCAACGATGAAGCCAATGTTGTACAGCCTGTCCGCCGTGTGCGGAAACCTTGCGGTAGGCGGGATGGTCGGAGAAAAACTATTTGCTTATGGGGGTTTTGGTAAAAAGTGTGCGCCCTGTGCAGGGTTGCCGGGCTTGTAGTGGTTGTGGTGGCGGGCAGTGAGACTGCTTTTTTTTCAGTGTGTTTTTTTACTTTAACATTAGTTCGTTAGTTTGTAAAGATTCATCCTTTTAATAATGGAAATGGCAGAACTGGACGACTTCTTATGAATCTTGTAACAATGAAATTTGGCTACAAACCTTTGGAGCTTTATAAACGAGAAGGTGAAAGTAGAAAGACTTATATTCAATCAATGCAACAAGCAGACAAAGGAAATTTTGAGTTACTTGACAGCTTGATTAGGCAAGAATTGGAAACCTTTTAATTGTTGTTCTTTAAGTGCAGACAATACAATTTCATTAACCTTTATTTTAGACACCTCCTGGTTTTCAAGACACATTGTTGAGTAAACTGTATCAGTTAAAAGCTTTGAAAGAAAGGCTTTATTTTGTAATTGTTTATATTTTTCGTAGAAAGTCATTCGAGACAAAAATAGGAAACATTACTTGAAGACCCAAATTGAGGAGCACAAACGCCCAACAAATAAGGCTTCGTCGGGCCTGGAAGGCCAACGATGAAGCCAATGTTGTACGGAACCTGACGGTAGTTTGTCATGTTCTATTATAACCCTAAACTTTAAACCTCTTCACCCACCAACCCGTGGAAAAAACTTAGGCACTTCCTCTGCATACTCCAGATAAGCTTTTCCAAAACTTTTTACCAGTTCTCTTTCTTCAAACACTACACCTATCATCGTATAAGCCGTGATGCAAAAAGCTGCAATAAAAAAAGATGCCGAAGGATACCATAAAAAGATACTCCAAACCAGCATCAGCGTACCGCTATATAAAGGATGGCGCACAAACCTGTTTATCCCTTTTATTTGAAGCGTAATATTTTCGGGTTTTCTGTCAAAAAATACCCTGGCGCCACTTAAGTCAAAAAAATATTTCCTTACACACACAGCCATTATGCCCACACCCGCTATGCCAATGACCACGGCTATTATACGCTCTGCAAACACCACTCTCCACAATAAAAAACTGTCTATAGAAAATGTAAAATAAACGGCAATACCAAGCAATAAAAAAGCAAACAGCGAGTATATGACCCTATAATATTTAAACTTGCTTTTCATTACAAGCCTGCATTTTTCCTTTACCCCCGCAGCAGCAAAAAAACTGTGAGATACACCAAAGATTGTCCAGCAGATAAAAAGAAGCAGGTAGGGAAATAAGGCCATTCAAAAAGGGTTTGAAATGATACACAGCACTTATACTTTGCAAGGTGTAAATCCATAATTTGCGAAGCAAATAAAAATCCCCGCCTGAATGACAAGTCGGGCAGGCGTTTTCTATTCATTATTTTAATAGAAATCCAATAAAAATCCATCAAATCCGTGTCATCCGTGTTCTATTTTCGCTCACAATTTTATGCCTTGCGCAGTCTTTCTTATTTCCTTCCAATCACCTTCTTCACTGCTGCAACAATATGTTTGGCATCCAATCCATATTTTTCCATCAGTTGACTGGGTGTGCCGCTTTCGCCAAAGGAGTTGTCAACACCAATCATTTCTACCGGGGTTGGCAGGTGGCGGCTTAGTACCTGGCACACAGCATCGCCAAGGCCACCATTTAACTGATGTTCTTCAGCAGTCACCACGCAGCGGGTTTTACCAGCGGATTTTAAAATGGCTTCTTCGTCCAGTGGTTTTATGGTGTGTATGTTGATGATTTCAGCATCAATGCCTTCTGCCTCCAGCATTTCACCGGCAAGAATGGCTTCCCAAACCAGGTGTCCTGTCGCAAAAATGGTCACATCTTTTCCTTCATTCACTGTCCATGCTTTGCCAATCTCAAACTTCTGATCGGCATCGGTAAACACGGGCATAACAGGTCGGCCAAAACGAAGATAAACCGGGCCTACATAATCTGCTATCGCAATAGTTGCTGCCTTGGTTTGGTTATAATCGCATGGGTTAATGACAGTCATTTCAGGCATGGAGCGCATCATGGCAATGTCTTCGAGAATCTGGTGGGTAGCACCGTCTTCGCCAAGTGTAAGACCTGCATGGGACACACAGATTTTCACGTTAGTGCCTGAATAAGCTACGCTCTGCCTGATCTGGTCATAGACACGGCCACTGCCAAAGTTGGCAAATGTGCTGGGAAACGGAATATACCCGCTAAGGGCAAGCCCCGCCGAAACACCAATCATGTTGGCCTCTGATATGCCGCACTGTATAAATCGGTCTGGATTTTCTTTGATAAACGTATCCAGTTTCAACGAGGCCACCAGGTCGGCACACAGCGACACAACTTTAGGGTTGGTTCTGCCAAGTTCGGCAATGCCCGCACCAAAGCCGCTGCGGGTATCTTTCTTTTCAGTGTATGGATATTTCTTCATGGTTTAAAGTTTAGGGTTAATACTTAACCCGTGTTTATTGAATGGTAGATTTTGTTCGCTTTATAAGTTCACTCATCTTATTTTCAGAATAAAAAGATGCCATTATGGTTTAAAGTTTAGGGTTTAATGTTTAATCTGTGTAATGGTAGATTTTGTTCGCTTTATAAGTTCACTCATCTTATTTTCAGAATAAAAAGATGCCATAATGCTGTCATTACTCAAAACGGTTTCCAAGGCTAATGGCCGCAAACCCGACATTTCAAAGCAATCATTGCGCATGTAAAAGCCGTTGAAACCTTCGCAGTTGATAGCTACCAGTGTGTAGCTTTTTTCTTCCGACAGCTTTGTCATGCTCACAATTGAAGCACCCCATTCATCAGAAGAAAATGTCGGTTGAGCAGGAATGACAATCTCAACTTTACCCAACTCAATCTTGTTTTCTATCACAACCAATTTAGGTTTCACCACTTCCAAAGCCTGCCAGATGGCGTAGTCATTGCCATCTATGTCAATGCTCATAAAATCAATTTCCTTTGTTGAAACATGGTTGCCCACCACGTCATTTATATTTTCAGGAAATAAAAAGCAGTCAACAAATTTCAAATCCTGTTTCTTTCCAAAGAACTTGTAATTGCGTTTTCCAATGTTCAGCAATTTTTTATCAGCATCAATAAAAACACCGCTCCAGTCAAAGTTAAAAGCCAGGTTTGCACAGTTACTGTTGATGCAATCATTAGAGCCAACATCCACAAAATAACCTTTCGCAACATTAATGGAAGCCAAAAGATTCAGGATAATTCCATCTTCTTCCATGTTGCTAAACAGCTTCAAATTACCCTTTACCTCGCTGTTCCCTTCTTCTTGTCTTTTTTTATAAAAAGAAAACAATTCGTGCAACCGCTTCTTCGTGTTTCCCGTTGTTCTTGGATAAATGTAGAGCGGGTAAAAAAGCCTTTTTAGCCAGGTCAATGGTTAATTGTTAGTTGTTAATTATTAATTGTTTGAAAAACTATTGTCATTAGATGATTTCTGTTTAGATGTCTTAATTATAGCTGTGAGAATTTTTATTATTTCAACGGCATCTTCATGAATGCTCAGAAATTCTTCCTCAGAAAGATAAGAAGTCTCTTTTAAAAGTTCCAGCCAATAAATAGTTTCATTGATTTCCTTTTGAGCAATTGCAAGTTTGTGAACAAAGTCTTTTCGGGATTCGCTATGTTCAGCTTCCCTGATCATAGCTCCTACCGATGTACCACTTCTCAATAACTGTTTAGTCAAAATAAATTCTTTCTTTTCCGCTTGTACATACTTACAGAGATTGACGATTCGGACTGGCTTTGTTGCATGAATAGCCAATAATCATTTGCGAAGCAAAAAATCCCAGCCTGAACGGACGGGCAGGCATTATTTATCCATAAAAAATCCTGTGAATCCATTCAATCCGTGTCATCCGTGTTCCCAAATATGCTTCAAATTGATTCATGCAACAAAGCCATTCGGACTGCAAATAAAAAGCTCTTCGATTTGATGATACTCTCCTTAGGCATGATTTATAAGCTAACAATTAATAATTGATAATTAACAACTCAATAGTCTCCCAGTGTTTCCGGCAATTGATCCAATGCCTTTTGCAACTGCTCGTCGTTTGGTGCTGTGCCGTGCCATTTGTGTGTACCCATCATGTAGTCAACACCATAGCCCATGCCTGTTTTCATCAGTATCAGCACAGGTCTTCCTTCGCCTGAACGTGCTTTGGCGGTTTTCAAGGCGTGTAAGACCTGTTCCATATCGTTGCCATCGTTCAGGTTAATGACATCCCACCCGAAGGCTTCATATTTAGCTTTTAAGTCGCGGTTGTCGTTTACAGAAATGGTGGTTCCGTCAATCTGCTGTCCGTTCCAGTCAATGATGGCTATGACGTGGTCAAGTTCATGATTCGGGGCAAACTGAACAGCCTCCCACACCTGACCTTCCTGCTGCTCGCCATCGCCCATCAGCACATAGACTTTTTTATCTTCTTTGCGTAGCTTTTTGGCAATGGCTGCACCACAAGCTACAGACAAACCCTGCCCCAAAGAACCGGAAGCAACACGAATGCCCGGCAAATGATTGTGCGTAGCGGGATGCCCCTGCAGGCGTGAATTAATCTTGCGAAAGGTGGACATTTCACTGATTGGAAAATAACCTTTGCGGCTGAGTACGGAATAAAATACCGGAGAAATGTGCCCATTTGATAAAAAGAAAAGGTCTTCCCCCTCTCCTTCTCTGTTAAATTCCAACAAGCCGTCTGCCTGTTTGTTTTCGTTGATGTTCATGGCTTCAAAATAAAGAGCTACAAGCAAGTCTGTGCAGCCCAACGAACCACCCGGGTGACCTGATTGGCAGCTATGAACCATACGCACAATATCTCTGCGAACCTGTGCGGCAATGTCTTTTAGTTGTTGTATTTCCATGTGGGGAATTATGAATTGAGAATGATAAATTTGGAGCTATAAATTATTAGCTATGAACTATAAGCTATGATTTGTGATAAAAGGCGAACAGCAAAACATGAAAAAAGATAAATGGAATTACCACACTTGAATGGAGCGTCGCCAATGAAGCTTTATCGAAGCTTAAAAGCTGGTATCCAAAAAAATATTGTTGGTGAAAAACACCAACAATGGCGTATTTTAGTCTAACATCTAACTACTAATATCTTGCTACTATTCTCACATCTTCTTCGCATCTTCCAAAAATTTGGCGAGGCCAATGTCTGTTAACGGATGTTTTAAAAGTCCGAGAATAGATTCCAGCGGGCAGGTACAAACATGCGCACCCAATTCAGCAGCACGGATAATGTGGTTGGGGCTGCGGATGGAGGCGGCCAATATTTCAGTTTTATAACCCTGCACGGCAAAAATGTGAGCAATCTGTTCTATCAACACCATGCCGTCCCAACCGCTATCGTCTATGCGGCCAATGAAAGGGGAAACATAGGCTGCACCAGCTTTTGCGGCCATAATGGCTTGTCCTGCAGAAAAAATCAACGTGCAATTGGTGCGAATTCCATTATCGGTAAACCATTTGATGGCTTTGACACCTTCTTTGATCATCGGTACTTTCACAACAATGTTTGGGTGGATGGCGGCCAGTTTTTTACCTTCCTCAACAATGGAAGCAAACTCGGTGGTTAGCACTTCTGCACTGATGTCACCGTCCACCATTTCGCAAATAGTTTTGTAGTGCGCATTAATGGCCTCTTCACCTTTAATTCCTTCTTTAGCCATTAGCGAAGGATTTGTGGTAACGCCATTCAAAATGCCAAGTTCGTTGGCTTCTTTTATCTGTGCAAGGTTTGCCGTGTCAATAAAAAATTTCATGGTATATTTTGTTTATGATTTTATTAGAGGTCGGGCAAAGGTATAAATAGTATCAGGTATTTTATCTTTAGTTTTTATCTTAAAAAGTAAAGGCTTTTTGATTTGAAATTCACTTCTAAAACAGTAAAAATTGATTCTCAATAACACTCAGATTTTCTACGAAAATTTTATTTTATCTTCATTTGCCAGTTATTGGTTGATGTAAAAAAACCAGGCCGAAGATTCAATACGAAACGTTTCAAAAAATTTTATTGAAAAAATATAGTATTGAACCTTCCGCTTATCTTCGCTACCATTTCTTTTTGGCCAATGAGGAACTTTCTTTTAAAAATTATTGACTCTTTCTATCCAATGTTTAGCAGGGTAATGACCTTGCAGACTTTTCGCTATGCCGCATGTGGCGGGGCCAATACGGTGCTTGACATTCTTCTCTTCCACATTTTTGAGCAACGCTTTTCTGCATATAAAGTCATTTATTTTGCCGGTTTTGCTTTCAAGCCACACATTGCTGCATTGGTTTCAGCCTTTTCTATCACATTTCCGATCGGGTTTTATTTGAGCCGCTATGTGGTTTTTACCGAAAGCAATATTCGCGGCAGGGTGCAACTGGCCAGGTATTTTTCATTGGTGCTGGCATGCATCGCTCTCAACTATATGTTTATTAAATTTTTTGTAGAGCAAATGCATATAGAACCCACTGTTTCCAAGATTATTACAACCGTTTTTGTCGTCACTTTTAGCTATGTCAGTCAAAAGCATTTTACTTTTAAGGTAAAAAAAATCACCCACCATGCAGGAGATTAAGCAGTCGTAAAGTTCGACCTCCTAAATCAATATTTTTAATGCAGAACTTAGCAAAGAAGTAACTTAGCACATCACTTCTTTTAACTGCAAATATGTCATCAAAATTTTCCCGCCTTACAGGGCTTATTGCAAGGCAATATGGATCTGTATTGAATGATGCTGAGCCTGTTCCTTTTGCTTTGAAAATGAAAGATGGCGCTCTTCATACTTTTGGTGAAAAACCACCGGAATTTACCATTATTCTTAATGATGAAGAAGCTGTGTCTGCCCTTAGCACACTTGATCAGAATACGATTGTTGAAAAATATCTTAGCGGCAATATTGACATTGAAGGCGACATCATGAGTGTGCTTTCACTAAGAGAATTATTTAATGACAGTCGTGGAATACGGTTTCTGTGGCGGTTCATTCAGCCCTTGCTTTTTGGACAGGTCAAAAGCGATAAAAAATGGATTTCGAGCCATTATGACACTGAGGCAGAATTTTTTCTTTTGTTTCTCGACACCCGCCACCGGGCTTATTCACAGGCAGTCTTTGCCAATGACCAGGAATCGCTGGAAGATGCACAAACACGGAAATTTGACTTTGCACTGGAACAAATCAATGCCAAACCCGGAGACAGAATTCTGGACATTGGCAGCGGCTGGGGAGCTTTTGTCGAATATGCGGGCAGAAAAGGAATACAAGTCACATCTCTTACTATTTCAAAACGGTCTGTGGAGTTTGTGAATGAGATAATTGAACGGAATAATCTGCCTTGCAAAGTCTTGTTAGAACATTTTTTTGAACACAATCCTTTGGAAAAATATGATGCCATTGTCAATTGTGGTGTCACCGAACATTTGCCTGATTATGCTGCTTCTTTAAAGCATTATGCCAAATTATTGAAACCCGGCGGCTATTTGTACCTGGATGCAAGTGCCGACAAAGTCAAACACGCACAGGGAACCTTTATGGAAAAATATGTTTTCGGGGGAAATGCCTCGCTTCTTTGTCTTCACGAATACATGGCAAAAGTTGCTAAAAGCCCATTAGAAGTCATTGGTGTTTGGAATGACCGGCACAACTATTATCTGACTACCAAAACCTGGGCGGAAAAACTGGATGCGCACCGTGAAGAAGTAGAAAAAAGATGGGGCAAAAAGCTTTACAGAATTTTTCAATTGTATTTATGGGGCAGTGCTGAAGGATTTCGTTCTGGAATGATTGAGGCTTACAGGATGGTGTTGAAAAGGAAGGCTTGATACACACAAGTTTTGCAGCAAGAAAATACAACCTTTAAACAACAAAAGAATTGGCCTTCATGAAATGAAAAACGGTAGCCTTTTTGAGTTCAAAGATTTGATAGGAATGTTGCTGGCAGGAACAAAACTATACATCCTACTAATAATAGGAACGAGGCTATTTTAACAAGATAGCCTCGTTTTATTTTCAGGGAATTTGACGGTTTGTTTTTGGGGATGCCATATCAATGCAATTTCACTGTCTGCCATTTTTTCATTCCAAATTCCATTGGCACAAAGATTGACTACTGTAAGATACATTAAATCAAACAAAAAAATATGGGAAAGATTATAGGAATTGACCTGGGAACGACCAATAGTTGTGTCTCCGTTATGGAAGGTAATGAACCTGT
>JAYTGA010000258.1:0-16895 GCA_043733905.1 Segetibacter sp. | reverse complement strand
CATAATCAATTGCGGTGTTTTATTGACAATCACTACGACCGTATCTGATTTGGTGCAGGCGGTGCCGGTGGCTGTTAAGACGTAACTATAAGTGCCAGTGGGCAGTGTGTTTAATGTTTGTGTGATGGCTGTGTTGTAGTTGCTCAACCCTGTAGCTGGTGACCAGCTATAGCTTACACCGGGTACTGAGGCAGTGCCGATCTGTACGGATGATCCGCTACACAGTGTTTTGTCGCCACCGGCATTTGCTGCCACGGTGGGATTGACCAACACGCTGGAAGTATTTGCGCAGCCCGTGGCGGTATCGGTCACCATAACAGTATAGGAAACAGGCGAAGAGACAGTAGCGATTGGATTGCTGATGTTAGCAGAATCAAGCCCTGTGGCGGGTGACCAGCTATAAGTGGGTGCTGATGCATTGCTGCTAACACCCAACTGTGATGTGATGCAATTGTTGATGACACTGGCTGTCACATTCGGTCTTGGGAGTACATACACCGTGACGGAAGCGACTGCTGCGGCCAGACAACCACCGGCAAAGTTTGCGGTCAAGGTGTAAGTAGTCGTGGCTGTGGGGCTGGCGGTTGGCTGCGAAATGTTCGCATTGTTCAAACCTGTCGTCGGACTCCAGCTATAGGTTACACTGTCCAATTTTGGGTTACCAATTTTTACTGAACTATTTGCACCCTGGCAGATCGCAGGTGGCTGTGTGAGGTCAATAGTTGGAATATCTATGTGTTTAACAAGTATAGCGTCTGTACTGATACACCCGCTGACAGGATCAATGGTTATTCTGGTATAATATACATCAACAGAGTTTGAAACAATCATTGGCTGTGCAATGTTTGCATTGCTTAGCCCTGTGGCAGGATACCATTGATAGGTAAATCCTGGAATTGCCGGCCAGCCTATTTTGAATCCTCCGTTAGCACAGGATGAAAAAGTCTGTGGTGAATATTGTGGAAACACGGGTACTTTGACAAATACAGTATCATTCGTAAAACATCCTGTACCCATATCTGTCACTTTTGCGTAGTAATAAATGTTTTCAGTCGCTGTAATCAGTGGATCCGAGACACCGAACACGGTCTGGTTGCCTGAGGCGGATGAAGTCCATGAATAGTTAAGACCCACAATGGTAGGCAACCCAATATTTGTCGTCACATTTTTACACAAAACAGTATCCGGTGCATGGAAGACTGGTGCAAAAGCATTGGGTGGATTTACCTTAACAGTATCAAAGCAGAAAATGCTGTTGTCATATTTATAAACGGCCATTGCAGTATAAACAACAACAGAAGTGGCCCCGGTTTTTACGGATGTCCCGGTCGTTGTATTTAACCCTGTTGATGGGCTCCAGTAATAATCCATGTTAGGATCTGGATTTTCAATAGAAAGCTTAAGGCTATCAGTGGATGTTACAGTCGGGCAGTTATTTTTTGAATTGAACAGGATTTTCACACGACAGTTGTAACCGCCATTGCATATACCGACTTGTACGTCCCTTATGCAGGTTCTTCCATGCCAGGTCATTTTTAATCTGTAAACTTTTGTAGCTGCCACAGTAGGTGTCATAAGTGCTGTTGCCATAGATGTATTGGTGGAAGAAAGTTCGCCGGGAGCCACAGGTGCTTCTACCCCGTTTGTTACATCCACCCATTCATAGACTGCTTCACCATGGGTATAATCCTTCATACCGATAGCCCCGGGGCGGCAAACCGTGTAATAGGGAATATTCATATACAATACATAAATACTTACGGTATCTACTACCGTGCATCCGGTATTATTAGTTGCGGTGAGTATATAATTGACCGGATCATAATTGGGAGCTAAATCGTCATGGAATTGATTGAATACTGGTTGCGCAGTGTCTGTAATAGCGGAGATATTCCATCCTGGTGTCCAGAAATAATAATAGCCGGGAACACGGGGCGTACCTAAAATGGCAGAGTCGGTGGCGCAGACTGCCTGGTCGCTACCGGCAGGATTAGGGGGCAGTGAGCCGCCAATATAAACCAGCACAGTGTCTTTGCTTGTGCAAGTACCCCCGGATTGCAATGGCATAGTGACCGTCAATACATAATTGTTGCCGATTCCACTTGCCAATGGTTGAGGGCAACTGGTACAGCTAAGGCCAGCAGCGGGGGCCCAGTTATAACTCATCCCGGGAAGACCCGAAAGCGGTGCGCCGCCAATAAGAGAAGGTTTACTCAGGCAAAGTGCTTTATCTATTCCCGCATTAGCACCATAATTGAAAACCGTTGCCGTATCTTTTGCCGTGCAGCCATTGGTGTCCGTGGTGGTAAGTATGTAGGTAAATGCACCTTTTCTCTGACTGTTGAAAACAACCTGCGCCGCATTTCCAGCCGATAAACCGCTTGCGGGCTGCCAGCTATAAGTTACACCAGGTTGAGAAGCGGTGCCAAAAGAAATGTTGGTACCGGGACAGATAAAAAACTGTCCGTCTGTACCACCCACATCAGGCTTGGTTGGTATGAAGCCGCTAAGTGCTATCGTAGCCACGGTGGAAGTATCTGTATTGTTGCAAAAAGCTGGTTTAGCTATCCGCCTGAAAAATGTTTTAGCAGTCAAAGGATCCGGTGTATAATCTTTATCGGTAGCATCCTGGATATTATTCCATGTAAGGCTGTCTGTGCTCTGCTGCCACTGATAGGTAAAGTTTGTCTGATCTGCCTGGCTGGCCTGTGCTATACCGTTGCGCAATATGACGGGGGTATTACCTAACTGAGGTATTGATCCTGTGATTTTACCCACCAGGCTGTTGGCGCAAACGACTTGCACATTTGGCGACAGCGTGTCATTAATTACCTGACTATAACACAAGGAAAGCTTGGTTATGTATATATCATTCCCGGCCTTGTAGGTGGTGCTAACTGCACCTGAAGTAACCGGATAATCTTCGGATGAAGTGGTGCCAATTGTAAAGATGTCGTTGCCGGCTGCTATCAGGCTGTTGCTGACCTCGCCGGAACCGGTCAGCGATGTGCTGATGTAAGATCCATAAACAAGCTTACCACTTGCGAGGTTTATTCTGCCTACATACTGCCGGGATTCATAATTGTTAGGATTGTTGATACCCGAACCTATCAGGGTCTTTTGAAAAGCATCTGGAGTAAAGGGAAAATCGTTTGTCATGTAACCAACCGTGCTATTTTGCGATGAAAGCGCATTGAAAGTCAAAAAGCCGTCATTATATTCCGATCCCCTTATATAATCGGATGTGTTAGAACCAATATAACTGGAGTACGTAATTGCTTTCAAGCTTCTATTATAGTTGGCAATGATTATTTCCCAACTGCCGTTATAAGTGTTTTTATTGACTGACTGTGTAGCGTTAGGGGTTGTTGTCATATTATTACTGGTAGTGTACCCGGTAAAACAAATATTATCTTTATTCATTGACATTTCATCTGTATAAAAATAATCCGCTCCGTTACCGCCAAGGTAGGAGCAATATACAATATTGTCTAATGAGTCTATATGAATGAAAAAAGCATCCCCCTGGTCTGAGAACACATTATTGCCGTTGGTATTAACCAATGAATTGCGTGGTTGCAGGGCATTGGCTGTTACAGGTAAATGAGTGTTGGTGGTGGAGCCGTAAACAACTAATTCATTGTCTATGCTGGTCATGCCTCGAATTGGAAAATAATCTTTAGTAGGAGCCAGGTAAGTAAAATGCAACAATGCCCCTGTATTTTTATCCAACTTCATTATGCCTGAATTTGTGACCTCATCATTGTTATACGATATGCCATTAGCTGATACTGGCATAGTCGAATCAAACCTGGCAGCAAATGCAAGGCTCTTACCAGTTACAGAAATTGTAGTATAGTTAAAAAAGAAATTGTTTGCATCATCATAGGAAATCGGACCTGCAAAGGTTGAAAACGCTATGTCGCCGGATGTGGTTAGCTTGGTAATAAAATACGACAATGCCTGACTGGCAGGATAAACCGGCTGATAAGATCCCGGGGTTGTTGGATAATCATCCTGACTTGTTGTTCCTGAAATGTAAACTTCACCACCCTCCACTTCCAGGTCAAAACCATATACCGAATAGTAGCTGCCATTGAAAACACCGTTGCTGCCACCAATTATTTTTTGATAAATAAATTGATGGGTCTGCATATCAAATTTTGAAATTAACATTTTCTGCGACAGCGCATCCATCGTCAAAAGATATCCAAAGCCATCTTTAAATATAGACCTGTTTGACCAATAACCACTTCCGATCGGTTCTATTGTAAACACATAGGTAGAGAACAAAATGCCACCGTTTGCAGCATTTACCTGGGAAAGGACAGGAGCATACGGTGAACTGCCAATTTTGTTAGTGCCGTTGACGACCGGGTAATTGTAAGATTTTGAATAAGCATAAATATTAATTGAATTGCTGGCGGAATCCCAGGAAAGTAACCTTGGCGATATGTAATCATTATCGCCACCTATGTAGGTACTCCAGATCAGGTTGCCTGTGCTTGCGGAGATTTTGCTCAGGGTCATGTTGATGGTACTATCAATAAGCGTTGTCTGATATGCACCGGGTGTGGTGGGAAAGTCTTTGCCGTCGGTTGTACCCAACACATACAGGTCGCCTGCTTTATCCTTCACCATTTTAAAAACATTGTCGTTACCGCTACTATTGAGGTAAGTGCTCCACTGAATGACCTGCGATTGCGCGGCAGTGCAGCACAATAATAAAAGCATAGAGCAAAAAAAAGAAAGTTTCAAAAACTTGTTGGGAGGAAAAAGGGGGGTTGCCATAAGGTTGTTTTTTACTTGTAAATGACTTTTCAGTATAAGGATTAGCTGTACAATAATGATGGACAAAAGATAATTAAGGGATTTTACTTTGCCCTTTTTATTCTGATTACCTGTCCGGCTTTCATGTTTATCAGCCTTGCAATCAGTTATACAACACGGTTTGTGTCAAAGGTTGGGTAGCCGTGAAAAATCTTTTTGAACTGGCAAATTACCCTTTCAAAGAGCGAATGTTTAAATTGCCCGGTAAACAGTTCCAAAAAGGACATCTTCAATTCTATACAGCTTTTTTTTAGGAGAAAAAATTAAGGTGTAGCAGACTTCACATGTTGACAAATGTGCATTTTATAAGTTGATTCTTTTTGTAAACCGACAATCACCGAAATTTAGTTTTTAAATAAAATTGCTTCTACTTTTCTAAGCCTTCCTTCCAGTCTTTCATTTTGCAATTGCAATTCATCGTTCTTCATTTTTAATTCCTCATTACTTTTTTGAAGGTTCGCGGTTCGCTTTTCCAGTGCCTGTATGGCAATAAGGTTTACACCCAGGAAATCCTGCTGATTAATCAAAGTGTCGCAGCCTATAGTACCAAGTTCATCTTTGCCGAAGGCGGCAAAAAAGTCCTGCGCCA
Source organism: Segetibacter sp. (assembly GCA_043733905.1). Lineage (GTDB taxonomy): Bacteria > Bacteroidota > Bacteroidia > Chitinophagales > Chitinophagaceae > Segetibacter. The sequence goes on along the minus strand of JAYTGA010000258.1, from coordinate 11,476 downwards.
TCGGGCCATAATGGCGAAATATTTTTACGTCCTGTCCTATGTAATTCCAGGTAGTGAGTGGAAGCAGGGAAATTTTCTGGAGAAAATCTTCGCCATTTACAGCAATAAAATTTTCCTTTTTATGTTTATCACTTAATGCTGCCCATGAGTTGGCACCCGCATTCAAAAAAGCACCTACAGTTACATCGCTATTGGTAAATAGTCTATACCCACCTGCAAACCTGGCTCTGAAACCATTGGCTACAAACGTTTGCATGACTGTGGATGTTGACCTGTCGCCCAGTGCAAATGCTCCGGAAAATCCACTAGTAGAAACAAAACTACCCATAGCTGTAGAACCGGTGCCACTGGCGGTGGTACCTTCACCAGTCGCTAATGAAAGGTAGCCACTGGCGGTGGTTTGATACCCCATAGCGGTAGCCGAACTGCCACTGGCAATGGTCTCCTCACCCATAGCAGTAGATGAATTGTTAGTAGCTTTAGTACGATAGCCCATCGCCGTAGAATTATAACCTGTAGCCTCCGTAAATGCTCCCATGGCTGTTGCAGAAGGAGACGTCGCTTTTGTGTAGCTACCCATAGCAATTGAGGAATTACCTTCCGAGATAGTCTCGCCACCAATGGCTATAGAGCTACTGCCTGTTGCTTTGGCATTTCCTCCCATTGCTACAGAAAAGAAACCACTTGATATAGCACCGGAGCCAATTGCAATAGATTGCGTACCTGTTGCACTTGCCTGCGAACCAATGGCAACACACCCATTGCCTGAAGCTACGTTGTTGCTGCCAATTGCTGCTGAATTTATACCTGGCACATCCGCAGAGTTGGTGGAACCCGCTCTGAAAGCACCGGTTTTAGTATCAAAATATAAAAAATTGCCTGCAAAGCCCTTTGCAGAAGGCTGATCTGTTATTGTAAAAAGCCTTTTATACACCAGGTTAAAGCCTCTGCCGTTTTGGCCATCTCCATCGCTTTTAAAGTTAATGATGACATCATAAGAATTAAAAACGAAAGTGCCTGTGGCCTGGTTGTCTTTGGTAAAAGCCATGATGGGCGTAGCCGGTGTAAAAGTTGAGCTGATAATGAGTGAATCCCCGGTGCCCAGGTCTATGTCTTCTATGGTGATGGATACTGCTTTATACGCAGAGCTATGGCGTATCTGAGTTTCGGAGCTTAGATTATCAATGTAATTGCCCGATGAGCCACCTGGGTCAAACAGGCGACCTGTAGAATCGCTGTCACCAAAAATACTGGTACCGCCATTGATCATGGTAATGGTTTGATTGGCGGTTGGGGGTATATTCGTTTCATAAAACGGCTCATTGATCAATAAACTTCCTTTAACATGCAACTTGTTTACGGGCTTATCAGTTCCAATGCCCACGTTTTCACTATTGTTTAAGTAAACGGAAGAATCTGATTTTTGCCAGATAGAACTACCTCCACCCGACAATTCTGTCCAGCTATTCTTATTCTTAAACCAGAAAGAATTGGTAGTTGTGTCATAGACCAGCAAACCTCTGGCAGGTGAGGTAATCGCGTTGCGCTGTGCAGTGTTCATGCGGGGTACAAGCATTCCTTTGGCAGTACTCACCACGTCAAGCATCGCACTTCTATCAGGTGTTTTAGTGCCAATGCCGACTCCTTGTGCAAATATTTTACAAGTACAAAATGCAAATGCGAAGAGTAGTATAATCTTGCTCATGACTGTTGTTTTAGTTTGATGAAAATAAGCATGAAAAAGGCAAAGAAGCAATTAATTTCATAAAGTTTAAAATCTCTTCGATTAAAACTTCTCCACTTACGTTTTTCTTCTTTGTCCACTCTTTATTCTTTGTTTTCTTTGCGTGAAATAAAATAGACTTGTGGGTCAGAAAAAATTACAACGCTTCGCGGAAATAAAAACCTTTGAAAACGTATTGGAATATCCTCAGGAAATGAAAGGCAAATGGGGCGATTTCTTCAAAAATGAACATCCAATTGTTTTAGAATTGGCCTGCGGCAAAGGGGAATATGCAGTTGGGCTTGGACGGGTTCATGCTGATAAAAACTTTATTGGTGTTGACCTAAAAGGCAACCGCATGTGGGTAGGAGCCAAAAAAGCCTTAGACGAAGGACTGACCAACATAGCATTTCTCCGCACACAGATTGAAAAGATTGCGGACTATTTTGCCGAAGGCGAGATAGCAGAAATATGGATAACCTTTCCCGATCCTCAACTGCGAATCAGCAAAGCGAAGAAGAGGCTGACACATCCAAGGTTTTTGCGGCTTTATCAGACTATTTTAGCGACTGATGGGGTTGTTCATTTAAAAACGGACAGCCCGGACTTATACCTTTTTACCAAAACGGTCATCAACCTTTTTGAACTATCGTTGTTGCAGGATTATGATGATGTTTATAGCCAGGCAGCTGACAACAGCGATCTGCGGATTAAAACCCATTATGAACAATTGGACATTGCAAAAAGCAACCGCATACATTACCTGCAATTCAAGACAGACAAGATTTTGCCGCCGGAAACGGATGAAGAATTAAAACAACAACTGAGTGAACAACCCGCTGATTGAACACATTGACTTCTACTATAACGAAAGCGGTTATGTGGTGCTGACAGAAAAATATCACCTTGAAAAAGGCTATTGCTGCGGCAATGGTTGCAAACACTGCCCTTATGAATATGATAATGTGCCGGAGCCCAAAAGAAGTGAGTTATTAAAGACAGGTCAACCTTAAATCATTGTTACAACAGTCCTTTCTCCACCAAATATTCTGCGATCTGCACTGCATTGGTCGCCGCCCCTTTGCGAAGGTTGTCACTTACAATCCACATATTCAGGGTGTTAGGTTGGCTCTCGTCGCGGCGAAGACGGCCAACAAACACCTCATCTTTTTCATGCGCCCACAGCGGCATCGGGTATATGTGGTTGGCGATGTCGTCCTGCACCACAATGCCCGGCGAGGCGGCAAGTAATTGCTTTACTTCCTCCAGGACGTAGTCATTTTCAAACTCCACGTTCACACTTTCGCTGTGTCCGCCCATTACGGGAATGCGAACTGTGGTAGAGGTCAGACGGATGCTGTCGTCGCCCATTATTTTTCGGGTCTCGTTCACCATTTTCATTTCTTCTTTGGTGTAGCCATTGTCCATAAACACATCAATCTGTGGAATTGCGTTTAGGTCTATCTGGTATTTGTAAGCCATTTTTCCGGCTTCACCGTTTCGCTCATTCATCAGTTGGTTTACAGCCTTCACACCCGTACCGGTCACGCTCTGATAGGTGCTCACCACCACCCTTTTGATGCCATATTTTTGATGCAGCGGTTGCAGTGCCACCACCATCTGAATGGTGCTGCAATTGGGGTTTGCAATGATTTTATCAGCAATAGTCAGCACGTCAGCATTCACCTCCGGCACCACCAGTTTGTTGGCCGGGTTCATGCGCCATGCACTGCTGTTGTCCACCACCGTAATGCCTGCTTCAGCAAACTTCGGCGCCCACTCCAGCGAGGTATTGCCACCGGCAGAAAACAAAGCCAGTGCAGGTTTTGCTGCAATGGCATCTTCCATGCTCACCACTTTGTAGGCCGTGCCTTTATACATCACCTCCTTGCCCACCGACCGCGCCGATGCCACCGGTATCAGTTCCGATACGGGGAAATTTCTTTCTGCCAACACCTGCAACATTTTTGTGCCTACCAACCCGGTAGCACCTACGACTGCAACTTTCATTGTTCTTTGTTAATTAGTAAATTTTATTGCGAAAAGTAAGGCGAAAATAATCACAATACCTCAATCAAAACCTGACCTTTACTGACAATCAGAATGTTTGATGAAAGAAATTCCCTAATTAATTCTTTCATTTAATAAACTGATAGTATTTTTAAATTCCGAAGGGATAACTATTCGCTATGCAAAAAACAATTATAACGCTGTTTGCCATTTTAGTATCTGCATGTTCAATGACTGCCCATGCACAATTCACCGACAACTTTTCGGATGGTGATTTTACCGGTAACCCAGCATGGAGCGGCAACGTTGACGAGTGGAAAATAGATTCAGTCAACCAGTTACAAAGTAACGACACTGTACCAAACGGCATTTTTTATCTAAGCACAGCTAATAGCCTGGCGACACAGGCTCAGTGGGATCTGTTTGTCCAGCTTTCTTTTAATACATCGTCTCAAAACTATGTGGATGTTTACTTAACTGCCTCTGATAGTAACATTAATGCAACCACAGTTTCCGGCTATTTCGTGAGGTTTGGCGGAATTTCTGACGACATTAGTTTGTATAGGAAAGATGCGAACGGGACAAGCACCATTTTGGTAGATGGAGTGAACGGCATATTGAACAGCAGCACGAATAAAATCAATCTTCGGGTAACGAGAAATGCAGCAAATCAATGGAATGTTCTGCGTGATATTTCCGGAACGGGTTCCAATTATTTTTTAGAAGGTGTAGCTACCGATGCCATTTACACGACTTCCGCTTATTTCGGAATTTTAGTAAAACAAAGCACCGGCAGCTTTTTCAAAAAGCATTTCTTTGATGACATCATTATTCAGCCACTGATACCTGATACAACGCCGCCGACACTACAATCGGTGAGCATTGTTTCTGCTACTGCCCTGGATGTATTGTTTAATGAAGCTGTAGATGCCACAACAGCGCAAACAGTGACTAATTATTTTGTGAACAATAGTATTGGCAACCCTGCAACAGCCACTATTGATGCGGTCAACCATGCTTTGGTCCACTTAACATTTGCAACACCTTTTCCAAATAACATTGTGAACACAATCACAGTCAGCAATGTTGGCGATGCGTCGGGTAACATCATCGTTCCCGCCACTACTACTTTCACTTATGTGGTGGATGTTACTCCACCAGCCATCGTATCTGTGACCGCCACATCTATCAACGCTGCTGATGTACTATTTTCGGAACCTGTAGATGCTGCCACCGGGGAAACAACAACCAATTATGTGGTTAATAACGGAATTGGAATTCCAATTTCGGCACTGAGAGATGCAGCCAATACTGCACTGGTGCATTTGTCATTTGGCGTAAATTTTAATGGCTTAACCAATACCCTTACTGCCAATAATGTTAAAGACATTGTTGGCAATCCAATATTAAACGGCATGGCTACATTTACCTATTTCATTCCCCGGCGGTTTGATGTGGTGATAGATGAAATCATGTCTGATCCCAACCCCATAGCCAATACTTCAGATCCACTTCCAGATGCGGAATATGTGGAAATAAAAAACACCAGCGGCAGTCCCATCAACCTCGGCGGATGGCGGTTGACGAGCAGTAGTTCCAGCAGTGGTTCATTTTCCCCTTATACCTTGCCGGCAGACAGTTTTCTTATACTGACAAGCACTTCCAATGCTTTATCATTTTCCCGTTTTGGGAGGGTCATAGGCATACCATCTTTCCCGTCATTATCCAATTCGGGTAGCACTTTATCGCTGGTTTCAAAAGAAGGGCTAACCATTCACACAGTGAGCTATGACCCAACCTGGTTTCAAAATGCAGTTAAGAGTAATGGCGGCTGGAGCCTTGAAATGATTGATCCCAAAAATCCTTGTACAGGTGGTGACAACTGGCGTGCAAGCACAGATGCAAGGGGCGGTTCGCCGGGTATCAAAAATTCAATTGATGCGCTGAACCCCGACCAGGTGCCACCCATATTAGTAAGGACGGCAGCCATTGACAGCGTGACAGTTTTGCTCACATTTAGCGAAGCGATAGACAGCACAAAAGGTGCTACTACAGTAAGTTATAGCATTAACAATGGCATTGGCACCCCAATTGCCGCAGTGAGTTTACAACCGGATTTCACCAAGGTGCAATTGTCTTTATCTTCCCCATTGGTTCGCAATACGATTTACACCATCACAGCCAATAACATCAGCGATTGCAGTGGCAATGTCATTACGGCCAACACCGCCAAATTTGGCTTGCCTTCGGCCACCGACAGTTTGGATGTTGTGGTCAATGAAATACTTTTTAACCCCAAACCCAATAGTGTTGATTATGTGGAAATATACAACCGGAGTCAAAAGATTTTAGACTTAAAAAACCTTTACATTGCCAACCGGTCATCGTCTACTAATGCGTTGGGAAGCATCACCCAGGTTTCAACGGAGAATATTCTTTTGTTTCCCGGCGACTACTATGTCATCAGCGAAAATGCAGCGAGTGTGAAACAAAATTATATTGCGCAAAAACCCGATAATTTTGCGGACATTACCATGCCATCTTACCCTGACGATAAAGGTGCAGTGGTGTTGTTGAATGCAGTGGGGTCAATTGTGGACGAAGTGGATTATGATGCAAAATGGCACTTCGCCCTGCTGGCCAATGTGGAAGGGATTGCACTGGAAAGAGTGGATTATAACAAGCCTTCGCAGGATGCTGAAAACTGGCACTCAGCCGCTACTACTGTGGGTTACGGCACGCCCACCTATCAAAACTCACAGTATAGAATTGGCATTTCCGTGCCGGGAGAAGTTACAATCACACCAAAAGTCTTTTCACCAGACAACGATGGCTTCAATGATTATACAACGATAAACTACCAGATTGAAGAAACAGGCTATACTGGTAAGCTGACTATTTTTGATGCAGCGGGCAGACCTGTGACCATGACACAAAACATTACATTGGCACAAAAAGGTTCTATCCGCTGGGATGGGTTGGATAGTAAAAATCAAAAAGTACCAGTGGGGAGCTATGTGGTATTTATGGAAATATTTAACCTGGGGGGCAAAAGAAAATCCTTCAAAAATGTAGTGGTTGTTGCGGCGAAATTTTAATGTGAACCCTCACACCGAATTATCCCAAAGACAAAAAAATCAATGCGACTATCTTGTTGTCTAAAACCTGCCATCATTTTTCAAAGGGTCTGGTTTTTTCATTGATTCTTCAAACTTAACATTGGCATTTTGCCAGGGGCTTTATATTTGAAACGTGATAACAATGAGTAAACAAAGAATCATTCCCCGCGACATTAGCTGGCTCAGTTTCAATGCCAGGGTTTTGCAGGAAGCCAACGATCCTTCTGTACCGCTAAAGGCACGTATCCGCTTTCTGGGCATTTTCTCCAATAACCTTGATGAGTTTTTCAGAGTACGGGTGGCTACGTTGAAACGAATGACTTTGATTGGCAAGAAGAACATGCACCTCGAGACCAATCCCAATCAAATTCTGGACGACATTCAAACCATTGTACTCCAACAGCAGAATGAGTTTCACCGCATTTGGGAAGGCATTTTGAAGGAGATGGGAAGCGAAGGTATTTTTCTTGTAAACGAAAAACAACTGAACGAAGAACAACAGCAATTTGTCAAAAAATATTTTGATGAACAGGTACGCAGCAATGTGATTCCTCTATTGATTGAGAGCATTCAGCAATTTCCTTACCTACGTGAAAAATCATTGTATCTCGGTGTGGTCATGCACAAAAAAGACAGTGCCTACGACCACAAATATTCACTGATAGAAGTACCCAAAAATGCGGTGGGCAGGTTCTTGCTTTTGCCTTCTAAACAAGGCGAAAAATCCATCATTTTGCTGGAGGATATTATACGGTTCAATCTGCCATCCATCTTCTCTTATTTTGGCTATGATTATTTTGATGCTCACATTTTTAAAGTGACCAAAGATGCAGAAATAGACATTGACAATGATGTAGCAACATCTCTTATTCAAAAAATAGAAAAGGGTCTGAAGAACAGGCGCAAGGCCAAACCTGTTCGTTTTGTGTTTGACAAAGAAATAGATGCAGGCCTGCTGGAGTACCTGATGCGCAGGCTGAATTTGTCAAGAAAAGACAACCTGATACCAGGCGGAAGAATACACAATTTCAGGCACTTTATGGAGCTGCCGGATGTGTTTAGTCCGCAGGCAGAAAGGCGTTCCCCATTTTCGCATCCGGCACTGGAAAACACATTGCGGGTCACGGATGTGATCCTGTCAAAAGATGTGATGCTTCATTTTCCCTATCACTCATTTAATCCTGTCATTGACCTATTGAGAGAAGCAGCGATGGACCCGCAAGTGACAGTAATAAAAATAACTGCTTACAGGCTGACGCCAAACAGCAAGATCATTAACGCACTGGTGAATGCTGCAAGAAATGGTAAAGAAGTATGGGTGATGCTTGAACTGCGGGCAAGGTTTGATGAAGAAGCCAACCTGGCCTGGAAGATAAGATTGGAAGAAGAAGGTGTAAAGGTGCTGATAGGTGTTGACAACATGAAGGTCCATGCCAAAGTGTGCATTATCAGGAAAAAAGTAGAAAACAGGGTCATTCAATATGGCTTTGTCAGCACGGGCAATTTGAACGAGCAAACGGCAAAAATATATGGAGACCATTGCCTGCTGACAAGCAATAAAGACATCATGGCCGACATCAACAGGATCATGAACTACCTGGAAAATTCAAAGGCAGGAAATGAACCGCTGAAACTCTGCCGCACCCTCATGGTATGCCCTACGAACATGCGGCAGGAACTGGATCTGCTCATTAACCGGGAAATAAAAAATGCCAAACAAAAAAAAGAAGCATCCATTATTCTTAAACTGAACTCACTGAGCGATACTGCTTTGATAGAAAAACTGTATGAAGCAGCGCATTTTGGCGTAAAAGTCAAGATGATTGTCCGTGGTATTTTTTGTGCGGTAGTGCAAAACAGCAAGTTTAAAAAACCGATGACCGCCATCAGCATCATAGACGAATACCTTGAACATGCACGGGTCATGATATTTCACAATGGGGGCAAGGAAAAAATCTTTATTTCCTCTGCCGACTGGATGGTGAGAAACCTTGACCACCGTGTGGAAGCCGCAGTGCCTGTGCTGGATGCGGCCATTGCACAAGAGCTGAAAGACATCATTGCAATACAGTTGAAAGACAATGTAAAAGCCCGATGGCTTGACAATGACCTGGCTAATAAATATGTGAAAAGCAACGAGGAAAAAGTGCGTTCACAAATAGAGATTTACAACTACCTGCAGGCGAAAGCGAAGAAGCCTGTGGAGGCGATTCATTGGGAGCAGACGACTACTATGTAGGATTGAAATATCTCCAATATCCTTTTGTCAAACAAAGTAATTTTTCATAAATTTGAAATAAAATAACTAATGACACCACTTCTTATAGACAAAAAAAAATACGTATTAATACCCGAGAAAGACTATCAGGCATTGCAAAAAAAAGCTGCTTTAAAAACAATTCCAGAAAAAGTATTCACCATTGAACAGGCACGGTCATATAGTAAAAAAATGATTACGAAATGGGCGGAAGAAAAATAACTGTCAAGCAATCGGCTGCAGATAATATTGCTGCTATTTCGTGGTTTATTGAATCAAAAGGTATGATTGTAACAGCAGAAAAATTCAGTGACGATGTCTATGATTATTTTGTCGGACTATCCGATACAATAAAATCATACCCTATTTGCCGGGAACAAAATAGGGCAGCCGCCGGATATAAATGTCTTTCTTACAAGAAAAAATATACAGTTGTTTTTATTGAAACTGAAAAGGAAATTATCATCTGCGAGTTTATCTCTTCAAAACTCATTCATTGGTAGCAGCATCAAATTTTCTGTAATGGATTTTTTACCAAAAAGCTACCAAACCACAGCAACTTCCTCGGCTGTCAGTACGTCATTTCTCAACAGTTGGCTAAACCATTTGCCCGATGATTTGAACTTTCATTATAGATATTTTGAAATCGCCTTGTTTTTATTTTTTACTATTGAAGCTTTTATTTCTTCATGCTTCTGTAAGGCAGTAATGAGTGCTGTACGCTTGTTGACTGTTGAAACCCGTTTAATGAAGTTCATGGAATTTAACATGGAGGCCAATTCCTTTGCCTTTGAGAGTGATTCTATTTCTACTAAAAGAGTCTGCATGGATAGTGTTTGTCAGTCAAATTTATGTATTAAAAACGATAGGCTGAAATGGATTAGATGATGTGGGCTATTGTCCCTAAAAAAACCTACATCCTCTCATGCAACCGAACAGGAAACCGCTCATATCACAGCAACCTCTTCCCCTATCAACACATCATTTCTCAACAGTTGACTATACCATTTGCCCGATGATTTGATGGTTCTTTTTTGCGTGGCAAAATTGATATGTACAATACCAAAGCGAGGGTGATAACCTTCTGCCCATTCAAAATTATCCGTGAAACTCCAGACAAAATAGCCGGTCACGTTCACTCTCTCCTGCTTTGCTTTCAGCACTTGCCTGATGTGTTGTTGCAGGTAGGCTTTGCGGTGTTCATCATGCACTTCACCGTTGGTTACAGTATCAGGAAACGCAGCACCATTCTCGGTCACAGTCACTTCGCCGAAGTTTTTATAAGCGCTGAATTTTTTCAGCATTTCATAAATGGAGGGAGGATACACTTCCCAATCCATGACGGTAGAAATGCAGTTTCGCTGGTGCGCTTTAATGATTTTTGCAAAAATGAAAGGCGTAAACGGTGAGTAAGACACCATTTCACGGGTGTAGTTTTGAATGCCGATGAAATCCATATTGAAGGCCAGTTTGCTTTCGTCACCATCTTTGATAAATGGCTCTAACCTGCGGAGAAATCGAAGCTCCTTCAAGGGATAACCCATGCCGGCCAATGGTTCAACAAACAACCTGTTGAGTAGTGCATCTACCTTAACGGTGGCGTTGTTATCAAGACGGTTGTTTCTGTAAGGTTCTACCAGCGAACAGGAAAATGTGGTGCCGACTTTTGCCTGCGGCAACAAGGATTTAATCACTCTGCCACCCTGCGCCTGGCACATGGCCGCATGGTGTGTGGCTGCCAGGAAGTTGCTCAACCCTTTGCGGCCCGGCGCATGAATGCCTAAGAAATAACCTGCCCCGGTAAACACCATTGGCTCGTTCAGCACCATCCAGTTTTTGACACGGTCGCCAAAATGTTTCACGCAAACTTCAACATAGTCTGTGAACCAGTCAATGATTTTCCGGTTGGTCCAGCCGCCCTGTTTTTCCAGTTCATTCGGCAAGTCCCAGTGATAGAGGGTTATCCAGGGTTCAATGCCCACATCAAGACAAAAGTCAATGACCTTATTGTAAAATTCAATGCCTTTCTGGTTCACAAAACCTGCCCCGTTGGGCATGATTCTGCTCCACGAAATGGAGAACCTGAAGTTGGGGATATTCATTTGCGACATCAGGGCAATGTCGTGTGCATACCTGCTGTAAAAATCGCAGGCGACATGGCCATGATCACCATTTTTTATTTTGCCGGGAGTGGCTGAAAATACGTCCCAGATTGACTTTCCTTTGCCATCAGCATTGTGGCCTCCTTCGGTCTGATAGGCTGCTGTTGATACTCCCCACACAAAGTTTTCTCCAAAATCCGCTTTTGTTACAGCCACTATATTTATCCTTAAAAATGAGCTACTATTTTTTTCAAAATCACTTTTC
>JAYTGA010000257.1:0-30787 GCA_043733905.1 Segetibacter sp. | reverse complement strand
AGCATATGCTCAACCTAAGAGTGATAAGCTGCAATAATCAATGGGAAAAAATTGTAGCCCTTACTAAAACAGAATTTAAACGTACCGCTTAAAACAGGCGAAAATTTGGGATGCACCCAAGGGAAGGCAATAGAGAAAGCCTTGTGTAGAAAGTACAAAGCTTATTCCTCCTTCTGTTTTTATTTAAAAGAAAATGTTGGCCTATTTTCGTTTCAAATGACAGAGAAAGAATCACCGCAAACAATTGATCAAGCAAAAATTATCCTTCCCTTTAAGGCCATCATTTTCGATATGGATGGAACTCTCCTGGAAAGTACGGAAGCCGACTACCGCGCATGGGAAAGGACTTACAAAGTTTACGGCAAAGTTCTGACTTATGACAACTATACACCTCTGCTCGGCATTAGAAGTGCAGATGTAATCCGCAATTATTTAGGCTTTACAGACGAAGAAGATGTGAAGCGAATTCTACAGGAAAAGTTTGACCACTTTGTGGATCATGTGAATGAACATCCAGTGGTGCCTGTGCCTGGAGCAATTGCTTTTTTAAAAAACTTGTCAAAATATGCGATTAAGGTAGGGCTTGCAACCAGTTCGCGGCAGGCGAAGACGATGCTGTTGCTGAAACGGTTAGACCTGTTTTCATACTTCGATGCCATTGTTACCGGGGAGCAAGTGAACAACGGAAAACCTTCGCCGGAGATTTTTTTGAAGGCAGCTGAAAAGTTGAATACACAACCAATCGATTGCGTTGTGGTGGAAGACGGACCAATAGGAGTGACCGCTGCAAAAGGAGCGGGCATGAAGTGTATTGCGATTTCTACAACTCATCCTCCGGAAAAACTTGGACAGGCTGATTGCACAATAGTTGGGTATGAAAATGTAAATTTTCCTGAACTACTTAGTAAACTTTTGATGTAAAAAGGGAAAATATTATCGCTTATTTTTTCTTTCTGTTTATATTTCCGACAGGGAAAAGAATTTCTCCGCAAAGCTTTTATGTTCAGTTTTTGCTTTGGTATTTGAAGAGACGAATTTGCCGCTAAAAGGACCTGAAAAGGAAACGGTGATAAGAAGGCAAATGAATAAAATGATGTTTTGCATAGAATGGATATTTGAATTGGATACGGAATGAATACTAATAGCCAATCAATATGCCAAATAGCTACTGAAAAATTTCAGAGATGTTCAATTTTAAAAGAACGAATGAATTTTTAAAGTGTAAGAGATTGTCCCTAACTGTCGCTTTAGAAATGGATTTTGTTTTAAAAAATCATTTAGTTAAAAGAAATAAAGAAGCTAATTCAATATTTGATGCGTTATAGTCCATATACGGGATGAGTTTTTCCTTTTTTTGGAAATAGATATGATGTGACGAAACGTTCGTCGGAAAAAAGCATTGAAATTGTAAGAAAATGCAGGGAAATCTTTAATACTGCTCAGTTTCGTTGGGAAATGATTTTGACTTCACATCGCTGATATATTGCTGAACTGCATTGGTAACCAGTTCTGACATATTGAGATAGGTTCTCAGAAACCTTGGTTTAAACTCGGTATTAATGCCCAGCATGTCGTGCATGACCAGCACCTGTCCATTGCAGTGCATGCCAGCACCTATTCCAATAGTAGGAATGACCAGGCTTTCGGACACATCTTTGGCCAGTGAGGCGGGAATTTTTTCTAAAACAACAGCAAAGCAACCAGCCTCCTGAAGTATGATGGCATCCTGTCTTAGTTTATTAGCTTCGGCTTCTTCCTTTGCTCTTACTGTGTATGTGCCGAATTTATGAATGGACTGCGGTGTAAGACCCAAATGCCCCATTACAGGAATGCCTGCACTCACAATGCGTTTGATGCTTTCTACAATCTCTTCACCACCTTCCATCTTCACTGCATGTGCGCCAGTTTCTTTCATGATCCTAACTGCCGACGCCAATGCCACTTCGCTGTTGGACTGGTAGGTGCCAAAAGGTAAATCAACCACCACCAAAGCCCTTGCCGTGCCACGAATCACAGACTGTGCATGATATATCATCTGATCAAGTGTGATGGGCAAAGTGGATTCGTGACCCGCCATCACATTGCTTGCACTGTCGCCCACTAATATGACATCTATGCCAGCAGCATCAAACAATTTTGCAAACGAAAAATCATAAGCAGTTATCATGGAAATTCTTTCCTGGTTGGCTTTCAACCGCTGCAAAGTATTTGTTGTAACTTTTTTGATGGTTTGGTGGACAGACATTTTTTTTAGTATTAAGTATTTAGTAGTAAGTATTAAGACAGAACCAGTGAACCAGTATTTAGTAGTAAGTATTTAGTATTTAGACAGAACCAATAACCAAATTAACGAATTAACCAATAAACCAATTAAACCTTCTTCACCATGGCGTAAAGGTGTTGAATCAATCCATCTGCCAGCCCTATTTTGGGAACCAGGATTTCATCCGCATCGGCCCAGCGCATGGCATTGATGTAAATCTGCAAAGCCGGAACAATCACGTCTGCACGGTCTTCTCGCAGTTTATATAATCTGATGCGGTCATCCAGCGAAAATGCGGAGAGTTCTTTGTAATAATCCCTCAGCATGTTCAGTTCTATTGGTTTGCCTTCCTTTTTTTTGCTGAGTGAAAACACTTTGTTGATGTTGCCGCCTGTTCCAATGGCGATTATTTTCTTATAACCTTTTGTCTTAGCTTTAATGGTTTCCTTCATTTTTTCCCAAAGGCTTTCTTTTACTTGTTCTTTCAATAGCCGAATGGTGCCAATGTTGAATGATTGATTAAAAGCCAGTTTGCCATCGGCAAAAAAAGTAAGTTCGGTGCTGCCTCCGCCTACATCTATGTAGAGGTAGCTGTTGTCCGTGCCCATGTTTTCAGCCACATGATTTTCGTAAATGACCGATGCCTCCAGGTCGCCGCTGATGACTTCAATGTTGATGCCCGTGGCCTCTTTGACTGCTGTAATAATTTCTTTGCTGTTGGATGCATCCCGCATGGCGCTGGTGGCGCAGGCAATCACATGATGCACATCATAAGCCTTCAGCAGGTGCTGGTAAGCCTGCATTGTTTCCATGATCATGCTGATGCGGTGTGGCGATATAAAGCCCTGCTCAAACACATCAAAACCCAGGCGGAGTGGCACCCGCAGAAGGTTCAGTTTAATGAAAGACGGAGCCATACCGGCAGTTTCCGTTACTTCCGAAATCAGCAATCTTGCGGCATTACTTCCAATATCAATAGCGGCTAATTTCACGCAGGTTCATTTTTTGATGTTAAAAGAATTGGCATAGCATAATGGCAAAAGTCTAATGATTATAGTGAATACTACGAAAAGATTTTTAAGTGAAAAGCACAATTAAAGAACAGTGCATTTTAACCACCCTTACAAACTTTGGTTCAAAGAAGCGATTCTTAAAATAAGCTGGTTAAAGTTGTAAATCACCTTTGCCATTGAACCGATATTCATTTTCTGCAAACATTATTCCCTGCTAATTTTTAGATGCTCTTTGCATAGCATTTCCCCCGCTGCTTTGCCCCCTGCTTTTGTTTTCTTCGGCTTTGAAGAGTTCAAAACGGCTTGGCATTTCCTTCACAGGCCATTGGCCGTTTACTTCATTAATGTCGGCTGTTTCTCGGTTGGGATCCAGTTTTATGGCGGTCACTTCTTTGTCTTTGATAAATACTTTGGTGACCTGCTGTTCGTTTTGTTTCCAGATGCCAACGGGAATGCGGTCTGTGTCGGTGGTGCCGTCTTTATATGTCCACTCTATAATGATGGGCATGACCATGCCGCCACGGTTGCTGAAGGTGAGCTGGTAAATGTTTTTGTCACGCCATTTTCCTTGATTAACACTGTCTGATGTCGTCAGGTTGTCTTTGTCTTTTTGCGCTTCGCTAAATTTCTCTTCTGCTCCCCTGTTGAGATAGTAGAAATCCCGCAATGTTGTGTCTTCATTCACTGCATATTTGCGGCTGCTCTCTTGTTTGTTGTGTTGCAGATGGATGGGATCAAAGGCTTGTTTGGCAGTTCGCGGTGCATCCATGCGATACCATTTTACACTGTCCAGCGAAATGTCCACCGGGTCTGTGCCAAAGTACCAGCCACGCCAAAACCAGTCAAGGTCTGTGCCGCTTGCATCTTCCATGGTGCGGAACAGGTCGGCAGGAGTGGGGTGTTTAAAAGCCCAACGGCGGGCATATTCTTTAAAAGCAAAATCAAAAAGCTGGCGGCCAAGAATGGTTTCCCGCAAAATGTTTAATCCTGTGGAAGCTTTGCCATAAGCATTTGCACCTGCATTCACCACTGCTTCACTCTTTGTCATTATAGGTTCAAGTTTGTCTTTTGGCAGCCGCATGTAGTCAACAACCTTGTGCGCCGGTCCACGGTTAGATGGAAAATTTGGATCAAATTCCTGCTCTGCCAAAAACTGGCAAAATGTGTTCAATCCTTCGTCCATCCACCACCACTGTCGCTCATCGCTGTTAATAATCATGGGGAAGAAGTTGTGTCCCACTTCGTGAATAATCACGCCTATCATTCCGTTTTTAGTTGCTTCTGAATAAGTGCCGTCTTTTTCTGTACGGCCAAAATTCATACAAAGCATAGGGTACTCCATTCCGTTGGCCGCCTCCACAGAAATGGCGACAGGATAGGGATAAGGAATCGTATGGTTGGAGTAAACTTTGAGCGTATGCGCCACCACTTTGGTGGAATATTTCCGGTAAAGCGGATAGGCTTCTTTGCCATAGTAGCTCATGCACATGACCTTGTGTCCTTCAATGTTTGCAGCCATTGCATCCCACACCAGGCGGCGGGACGAATTGAAGGCGATATCTCTCACGTTTTCAGCTTTGTAAATCCATGTTTTCTTTGCGTTGCTTTTTGTTTTGCTGGCTTGCAACGCCTCGTCAAGAGTGACCACTTCCACTGGCTGGCTGGCGGTTTGGGCTTGTTTCCAGCGGCTCAGTTGTGCAGGGGTTAGTAGTTCATGATAGTTTTGACATTCACCCGTTGAGGCAACAATGTGGTCGGCAGGAACAGTGATGCTCATTTTGAAATTTCCAAAGCACAAAGCAAACTCCGGACCTCCGATAAACTGCATGGTCTGCCACCCCTGAAAATCGCTATAGACCGCCATCCGCGGATAAAACTGCGTGATGGAATAGAGGTTGTTATCGTCGCTGGCAAAGTATTCATAGCCGCCACGCCCACCACGGGTCAGCTTGTCATTTATTTTGTAATTCCACTCTATTTTAAACTCAAATTTTTGCCCCGGCAGCAGTGGCGTTGGCAGGTCTATCCGCATCATGGTTTGATTGATGGTAAAGTTCAAAGGCCGCATAGCCGCATCTACTGCACGGGTAATATTGATTCCATAGCCTTGCAGTTTTCGCCACGGTTCCAGGTTGGTCAGGGCGGCATCGCTCATGCGGCTTTCCATTTTGCTCACGCCGCTGTGATTATTATCGCTGTTCGGGTTGTGAAAATTCTCATCAATCTGCATCCATAGATAAGTAAGTGGAGTGGGGGAGTTGTTGTAGTAGGTAACGGTTTCGCTGCCTTTCAACACATTGTTGGGCTCGTCAATTTCCACTGCCATGTCGTAGTCGGCACGCTGCTGCCAATACTTTGGTCCAGGTGCGCCACTGGCTGTGCGGTATTCATTTGGCGAAGCCAGCAGATAACTCAATTCCTCAAAACGGTTGCCGTGGTTGGAACCGGGATTGTTGTTTTGGCTGAAAGTTTTGGCAGAAAAAATCATCAATCCAAAAATCACAGTTAGTCCTTTGTTCATCAATTATTATTTAGGTCAATAGTTAAAAGTCAAAACTCAAATGTAGCCTTATTCTCACAAGCCTATTCAAGATGCATTATTATTCATCGCACTAATTATTTGGAAAAGGAAAACCTTTTTGATTAAAAATCAGCCGAAGTATTTTGAAGGAAAATAAATGAGACAATTGTATGCTGCCATCATTCAAATTGCATTTGTTTCTTTGTATTTTTGAAATTCCAATGAAATATCTCCTAATCGTCCTTTTATTCCCCATCCGCCTTTTTTCGCAAGACATTACAGGTCTATGGAACGGTCACATTTACAACGACAGTACACAAAAAACCCTTTATTATGAAGTGGCTATTGGAGAAAGCAATGGAAAATATACAGCATACTCCTACACAACTTTCCTGGTTGACAACCAGGAAAGTTGTGTAGGAGTAAAGTCTGTAAAAGTTGTAAAATCCGGAGACCATTTCTTTTTTGAAGATGTTGACTTGCTTTACAACAACTATCCTGTTGCACCACCCAAAGGTGTTAAGCAAATCAGTTCACTCAGGTTTAACGAAGTGGGAAACGAAAGAGGCCTGAACGGAAAGTTTGTTACCACCCGAAGCAAGCAATATGGCAGGCAGGTCACTGGTACCGTAACTCTGCTGCAATCGAAAAAAGCAAGTGATTCAAAGCTGCTTGCCATGCTCGAAGGCTTGCATTTAAGCCACACACTTTCTTTTGTTTCACCTAAGAAGGATACAGTTTCGATAGCCAGATCAACTCGAGGCATCCGGCCTTCCGCAAGGCATTTAACGAAAGAAAAAACCAAACCTGCAACTGCCATCGTTCTTGTACCTACAAAGCCCGTTAACCCGCTGGAAGAGGTTGAGAAAAGAGAAATCAACACAATTGAAACCGTTTTCTTTTCATCGGACAGTCTAAGATTGATTTTGTATGACAACGGCTATGTGGACGGTGACTCTGTCAGCATAATCATGAATGGAAAAATACTCCTGGAACACCAACGACTCAGCCAGCAAGCCATCACCAAAACAATCACTCCTCATTCTGACTCGGTGCAACTAATCATGTATGCCGAAAACCTCGGCAGCATTGCTCCCAACACAGGTTTACTCATTATCTGTGACGGAGAAAAAAGACACGAAATAAGATTTGAAGGCGACCTTCAAAAAAATGCTGCAGTCATTTTGAAAAGAGAAGCCAAATTGTTGCGATAGCTGATTGAACATTTATATTAGCGGAATCAAACAATCTTTTTATTTCTGCCAAAGGCAAAAAAAATCCCGGTCAAAAACTGACAGGGATTCGTTCAACATTAAAATATGCAATCGGGTTTAAAATCTTCTTTAAACTCACCATTTGTCAACTTCTTCATTCAACGCAGCAACCGTTTGCGATGGCATTTGTGCTTCCTCCTGGTGATGATGAATTGTCAGGCGTTCAGCATCATTCATTTCAACAACCAGAGACATTGGCTTTTCAACCGCTTCAACCGATTCTGTTTCTTCTGCCAATTCCACATTTTCCGTTGCGGGTGCCCATGTTCCATCTTCGTAGTTGTCATGATTGAACGCATCAAAATCATAATCAGGCATCAGTTCAGTTTTCACATAGTCCACTGCCTCACACATAGCCTTGATGAATTTGTTGAAATCTTCTTTGTACACAAAAATTTTGTGACGGTCATAGCCGTTATCATTAAAACGTTTTCTGCTTTCAGTAATGGTCAGAAAGAAATCATTACCACGGGTTTCCCTCACATCAAAGAAGTAAGTTCTCCTTTTGCCTGCCCTGATTTTTTGGCTGTAAATACTTTCAATTCTTGGTTCGTTGTTGTCGTAAGCCACGGTGAGTTAGTTTTTGTTAATTTTTATGTAAAAAAATGATACACAAATATAAAATTTGTTTTCAATTGGCAAAATCTTTGTTGAAGAAAATTTTCTGTATTAGGCAAAGGAGATCAATATTCATTTAATTAGTGATAATGTTTTAGCAGAAGGTAGCAAATATCACAAGAGCTAAATATCCGGGTACAATCTCATGAAATCCTCCACCATGTATGTTTTAATCCCAAGTATTGGATATGTGTCAAGTAAATTTTGATGAAGGGTTGTGTCAGATGTAACACAGATTTTATCGGTTGTTTGAATACAAATCTGCACCAGGTACAAATCTTTTCGGGGTAATTGAGGAATGATTTCTTGGGAAAGTTCTTCAACATCATCTACCCAAAAAACTTTGTTGCTGTTAGTTATAAAAAGGTTCATTAAAGATTTAACTGCAAGCCTTTCTTTTGGCGGATACATCGAAGAAGAATTTACAAGGTTGTAAAACTTATCCGCTAAACGGGTTCCTTTCTGAATCACTATTTTGTCACACACTTCAAACAGGTTAAAGAAAAACGTGGATGCCTGGGTTAGCTTTTCTGCATCAGCAAACCAATGATAAAACCATTCATCAATGGTTAAGTGTAAACCTCTGCCCATATTATTTTACCCCCAATAAAGATTTCAGGTTACTTAATTCTGTTTCCATAAAGTTCATCAGGCCGCCTTCCACCTGTCCTTTATCATTTATTTCCTGGGGTATTATTTTGGTTTCGTCATTTTCATTTGCCGCCAGGTAAAACTGTACATCATCCTTGTTCAGTTCACCTTTGGCTATTTTGGCCAACACCGTTGAAACAATGTTTTCGCTGTGTGTGGTCAGGAATATTTGTTTGTTTTCGTTTTTAATGATTTCTGCAAAAACATCAACCAGTTTGGCCTGTGCAGTGGGGTGAAGATGGATTTCCGGCTCTTCTATAAAAGCCAATCCTGTGCTTTTTTTAAGCAACTTGATGAGCATGTACACAGTTTGGTTTACGCCAAAACCTTCGTTTACAAGGTCGGTGGTAAAGCCTTTGCTGTTTTGTGTTTTTAAATAAAAAGAAGTGCTCCCAGGGATGGCTACAAAACGAAACGTTTTATTGAACAATTGTTTGAAATAATGATCAATTTTTGATTCGAAATTTGCCCCTTCATCTCTTATCTGCATTGCAAATAATGATTCTTCCGTAGCTTGTTCTGTAGAAAAGATTGGATTGAAAAAGCCACGTTTTACTGAAATGACTTCAATCG
Organism: Segetibacter sp.; assembly: GCA_043733905.1. GTDB lineage: Bacteria > Bacteroidota > Bacteroidia > Chitinophagales > Chitinophagaceae > Segetibacter. The sequence continues at coordinate 21,874 of JAYTGA010000257.1, read as the reverse complement.
TTTTGATAGCTTCATAAGCTTCATTAAAGGTTGATACAAAAATTTTTGTTTCAATAGATGAATTAAATCCTTCGAAAGTTAAACCATTCCATAAAAGCTTTTCAATTCCAATGTCAATCTCTTTTTTCGAGGTTAAAGTAAAGGGAAATTCTACGTCTATTTTCTCTTTAATGTTTGACCAGGAAAAAGATATTTCTGATAAAATTGATTCTGATAAGAATAGCTCGTAATTAAAAAGAGAGTTCTTTAGTGCTGCTTTATCTTTTGCAGGGATGCCCAAAGAAATTTGAAAATGGATTTTTAAATCAGGATGCTTAATAGACTTATTTACAACATTATCAAACCCGCCCAAATTAATAAACCCCAAATTGAATAAGCTATTTAGCCTTTGATTGGGGTTTACAAAAAAATTCCTCATCACATAAGCCGCATACATCACAGAAGATTTACCCGACCCGTTTGGGCCATACAAAATGTTGAACTTTTTAAGCGGAATATGTTGCTCTTTTATTGACCTGAAACCTTGTATATCCAATTGAGTAATCATAAATCGATTGATCTGTTATTGATTAAAACGAATAGACTGCTAAACTACAGGATATTTTATTTCTTTTTTAAACCACATCAGTTGAAGGATAGTAAAGGCATTTAAAAAAATCCCCCGGCACTCACCAATACCGGGGGGATTTAAAAAACGAACCTACTTCTTTAATTGATGCTTCATCTCCACCTCAACATCCTATACCTTCCCGCTCTCAATATAAGCGGTCGTTTAACTCTTTATAGTCGAAAACGATGCAGGGTAGTCGGGATAAAATTCGTTGAAGTTCATAGGCGAACGTAAGGAGAAGATGAAAAGCAGATAAATATTTGCAAGTGAAGAACATTTGCAAAGGCAAATCATTTTCATTTTCCACAAATAAAAAAAGCACAGTGTGCAAAAGCGAACCGCTTCTTCACATCTGTGCTTCTTTAAGAAAATATCAACCTATTTATTTCTTCTGACTATCTTTTCGTGCCGGTGCTGCAGGGGTCACAATGTTACCTGCTGCTTCAGGGGTTGCCGGTTTGTTGGCATACATTTGCTCCATACTGTTCAGCGCCTGCAAATAGCTTTCAGCCATCTTTTTATCATTTTCCATTGCATCGGCTTTGTTGCCGCTGAGGACGTTGTAAAACTTCACCTGCTGTTGCAAATCCTTTCTCACAGATGCCAACACTTTAGTTGCAAGGGTTTTATCATCAGCACGGTAGCATGCTTCCAGGAATGAAATGCTGTTGCGGTTGTGCATGTTACCACGGCTGATCATGCCATAAGGCATGTTTTCCTGCATCATCATTTTGTCTTCTTTTTCCAAAACCTTTTGCGCATCTTCTTTCCTGCCTTTGGCAGCCAGGTCCATTGCCAGTTCTGCATAGGCCGTGCGGATGGTGTTCAGGTGGCGGCGGTTTTCTTCGTCAAAATAAACATTGGGCTTGTCTGCATTGCCTGATCGGAATTTATTCATCAGTTTATCAACCATCCAGTCGGTGTTGTATTGCTGTCCTGCCACAGGCACCAACCGATAGCTAAGACCGTCTTTTCGCAGATAAGGTCCAAAACCAAGTTCATCAAAATTGGCTGTGAAATAAATGGGTCGTTTCCATTTGTTAGCTGCTATCACGTTCAACACTGCCAGGTCATTCTTCATCAGCAGGTTCTTGGGTATTTCAAACCTAAGTTCAGACACCACATTGTCTGCTGAACCTACGGTACCATTCTGTTTCACAAAATTGACATCAACAGGTACAGACACTTTTTTTACAGGAAATGAGTTGATCATTTCTCCACCGCCAGAGCCCATCATCTTAGAAGGATCATCGCTTCCAACATAGTTTTTCATCAGGTCAAAGAGATCATAATACTGATTATTCGCCACGCCTGATTTATCGTTGTAGCGGATGTAATCTCTCTTCCGCCCTTGTATTTGTTCGGCTGTCCAAATCACATCTATCGGGTCACTCTGATTCACTTTGTAGCGCATTTGGTTAATGTACCAGTCAATGCCCAACAGGCTGTAGTTGATCACACGAACATCGGGTCTCACGTGTTCTACCTCCTGCGCATACCACAGCGGGTAGGTATCGTTGTCACCAAATGAGAACAGGATTGCATTGGGCGCACAACTTTCCAGGTAGTCCTTTGCAAGATCTCCGGCAATCAGTTTTCGGCTGCGGTCGTGATCGTCCCACTCCTGTGCGGCCATCAGCATTGGCACTGCCAACAGGCAAACAAGGGTCGCCACATTTGTTGCAATATTCTTACTCATGGCTTTGCTCAGCCACTCTCTCACCTGCAACACGCCAAGGCCGATCCAGATAGCAAAGGCATAAAAAGAACCAACGTAGGCGTAGTCACGTTCACGGGGCTGATTGCCTGCCTGGTTCAGGTAAAGCACAATAGCCATTCCTGTGAAAAAGAACAACAGAAAAGTGATAAAAGTATCTTTTTTGTCTGCCTTATTTTGATATACGAGTCCACAAATACCGAGGATGAAAGGCAACAAAAACAGTTTGTTGTGTGCTTTATTATTCTTGCTGCTGTCTGGCATAAAATCCTGATCGCCATAGAGGATGTTGTCTATAAATGAAATGCCGGTGATCCAGTTACCATCTCTTACATTGGCATTGAAAATGCCCTGCACGTCATTTTGTTTTCCGGAAAAATTCCACATAAAATAGCGGAAATACATCCAGTATGTTTGATAGGCCACAAAGAATTTGATGTTGTCGCCAAAATCAGGATCTCTCTCATAAGTGCCATCCTGCTGTTTTCCAATACCGAGGAAACTTGCGTAGTAATCGGCGTGTCCCTGATCATTGCTTGCATCCCACATACGTGGAAACAACATCATTTTATCAGCCTCATAAACATAATGTCCATCTTTTCCATTTTCAATGTAATGACCATTCGCTTTGATGTATTTTGTTCCTTCTTCTTTATATTCAATAGGCTGCGCCGTAAATTTTTGTCCGTACAGCAACGGGAAATCACCGTATTGTTCGCGGCTTAGGTAGCCCACAAGGCTCAATGGATTGTCAACATTATACATGTCCACAGCAGGATCTGCATTGCTGCGGATCATGGTAGTAATGTAAGTGCTGTAACCGATGAGCATAAATGTAACAGACCAGATACCGAGGCGCAAAAAAGAATAATTCTTCTGTTTTGCATATCGCAGCAACCACCAAATGAGTATGCCAAAGAGTATGAAAAAGATAATGAAGCCGCTGAAGAAAGGCATGCCGAAACCATTTACAAACAAACGATCAAACACCCCTGCCCCCTGGATAGTATACTGAATAACTGCTTTTTGCACAAAGCCTGTAATGACACAACCTATAAGGAAAGCATACAAAACTCCACGTTGTGTTGTTTTGTATCTTTTGTAATAATAGACCATGACAATTGCCGGAATAACAAGCAAAACCAACAAGTGAACCCCAATGGATAAGCCCATCATGAAGAAGATGAAAATGATCCAGCGGTCAGCATTGATGCCAGTTCGCTCTTCATGATCTACCGCATGTTCCCATTTCAAAATCGCCCAAAACACGATGGCCGTAAAAAAGGAACTAAGTGCATACACCTCACCTTCCACAGCAGAATACCAGAATGAATCGCTGAAAGTGTAGGCAAGCGCACCAACAGCACCCGCACCCATGATGGCCATTATCTGGTTCATATTCAGTTGTTCACCAACTTTTTGCACGGCCTTGCGGGCAAAGTGTGTAATGGTCCAGAATAAAAATAGAATAGTAAAACCACTGGCAAGGGCGCTCATAATGTTGACAGCCTTTGCAGCAGTTGCGGGGTTATCGCCAAAAAGGATAATGAAAAACCTGCCGATCAGCACAAACATTGGTGCACCTGGCGGATGCGGAATTTGTAGTTTAAATGCACTGCTTACAAACTCGCCGCAGTCCCAAAGGCTGCCGCCTGCCTCAGCAGTCATGATGTAGGTGGCCGAGGCAATAATGCACACAATCCATCCAACAATGTTGTTGATTTTGTTGAAATTCATTCTGGTAAGTTGTTTTTTAAAAAAATGGAACAATAAAACATGTTTAGACTTTGCAAAAAGTCAAACCGCTGTTCGCCATTGTTTCGGTTTAAAAATAAGACGGGCAAACCTACCTTAAAATGAGGAAAATGTGAAATTGAAAATGAACACCCTGCTTTTTTAGCAAGGAATTAAGAAGAACTGGTTTTTATATTGAATGATTTGTGTGAAATTTAATCCGAAGCATTGTCATTGCTCAAACAAAAAACCGAAGCCTGAATGAACGGGTACTTCGGTAATTGAAATTTTTAGAGGAAATAAGACGCAATTTTACCGCATAACCGGTACTGTGATCATTTCTTTTTCTGATGCCCAAAGTTGCTGTTCTCTTTTGTAAGGACTATTAGCGGCCACGGGTCGTTGTTTTTTCTCTTTTTCCTCTTTATTAACCGGGTCTTTTTCTTCGGCCTTGTTATATTTATTCCATTTTTTCACAGGCATTGTTTCCAGTTCGTCAGTGTCACAAAACCACACCGAGACATAGTTTTGCGACTTGACCACATGATGCAGCCAGCCAGCCTTCTTTTCATTCATCAGCAATGCGCAGACATCTGTTGCTGTGATAAATTCTCCTGATTCACCTTCATGCTTGTGCATGATAGCAGATAAATCTTCATCTTCTTCAGAATTTTTAGCAACGCAATCAATGATGATAATGTCGTTGTGAATTGCCTTTTTAGCCGACATATAATTGGTGCGGTCAAAATTCAATACGTAGTCATTTCCAAATATGACAGAAGCGGGATCTTCAGATTTTGTAAGCACAAATACACGTCTTTCGTTGTTATCAATCATTGGCAAAATGATAGTGGAGGTATTGGTGTAAATTTTGAAAAATGCCGTGTCGGCTTTTATTTCATCCAGGCTTCTTTGTCGCATGAAATAAAGGTTTTTTTCTGCTTCGGTCATTGGCCGGAGTGTGGTGTTAATTGCAGTTCTTAATTTATTAAAAGACGAATCGAACGATATGGTGGAAACGATTTGTGCATCGCCGAGATGATTGAAGAAAACGCATTTATAAAACTTGCCTTCCTGGTATGCAAAATAGCCAAGTGCATTTTTGATAACATCGTTGGGCAATTGCATGAACGACTCCAAACCCAGTGTTGTAGCCATTTGTAAATAATACAATTTCTTTCCTTCTGCAACAATTTCAGCATCTTTTTTAGCCAGATCAATGAGTTGTGGTTTTGTTTGCGCATCAACGAACATGAAGAACATGCAGCTGCAAAGAAGCAAAAAAGTTCTTTTCATAGAATATTGGTTTTGCACTTCTTCAAGTGCCGTTTGAATAATGGATAAATAACAAAAACGCTCAATTGTAGATTGAGTCATTTACAAAAACGAAATCCTGCAAAAATTTATTTGAAAGGAGAGATAAAAATTTTGCAACCATGCACAAAAAAAATCACTACCTAAGTTTTGGGAGGGGGAAATAGCTGCCTAAAGAGTATCGTTTCTAAACTTAAACCCGCTCTATGACTACGGCGTAGCCTTGGCCTACGCCAATGCACATGGTTACCAAAGCATACTTTTTGTTTTGCTTTTGCAGTTCGATTGCGGCGCTGTTCAGTATCCTTGCACCACTCATTCCCAATGGATGACCGATTGCTATGGCACCACCATTAGGGTTCACCCGTGTGTCATTGCCGGCTATGCCCAACCCACGCAAACAAACCAACACCTGCGATGCAAAAGCTTCATTTATCTCAATGATGTCCATATCGCCGATGGTTAACCCGGCTTTTTTCAACGCCATTTCACTTGCGGGAATGGGTCCCATGCCCATATACCTTGGTTCTACACCGGCTACGCCCATGCTCACAATTCTTGCCTTCGGCAAAAGATTGAAACGTTTTATTCCATCATCAGAAGCTAACAGTAAAGCTGCTGCACCATCATTTAGTCCTGAGGCATTTCCCGCTGTCACAGTTCCATCTTTTTTGAATGCAGGTTTTAATTTGCTTAATACTTCCAGTGTTGTATTTGATTTTATAAATTCGTCTTTGTCAAAAACAATGCCTTCCTTTTTCTTTTGAGGAATTGATAAAGGCATTATTTCTTCTGCCAATCTTCCAGAGCCCTGTGCTGCAGTGGCTTTCTGCTGCGACCACAAGGCAAATTGATCCTGGTCTTCGCGGTTGATGCCATCTCTTTCTGCAAGGTTTTCAGCGGTTTCGCCCATTGCATCCACGCCATACATCTCTTTCATTTTTGGGTTAATGAAACGCCAACCAAAACTACTATCGTGCATCTCTATATCCTTTCCAAACGGCGTACTTGCTTTGGAGATAATCCACGGCCCACGGGTCATATTTTCCACGCCTCCGGCAATGAACAGATCGCCATCTCCACTTTGAATTGCCCTTGCCGCATTGATGGCCGCAGACAATCCGGAAGCACACAAACGATTAACAGTTTCTCCCGACACCGAAAACGGCAAGCCCGCCAGCAGCAAGGACATACGGGCAATATTACGGTTGTCTTCCCCCGCCTGGTTGGCACAACCTAAGATCACATCTGCAATGGCAGCCGGGTCAACGGTTGTGTTTCTTTTTATCAATTCTGCTATGACCATAGCAGCCAAATCATCTGGGCGGATGGTGGACAAAGAACCGCCGAAACTCCCTATGGGTGTGCGGATGCCGTCTATGAGGTATACTTGTCTTGTATGCATTTTATTTTAAAGTAACATTCTTAAAGTACACGCTTTTATTTCTTATTTTTTCCAACTCTTCTTTTAGTAATTCGGGATTATTAAAATACTTTTCACTTAATTTCTCCCTTATGTCTCTCATCATTTTTACTGCATCAAAATCCTTTCTCTTATTCATTTTCAATTGATTTTAATATTTCACGTGGGGTTCTAATTTCAAGCATTTTATAACCTAACCTAAGATTAATGGAATTGTATAATCTTATGCGATCTATGTTAACTATATGCTTGAAATTCCAACTAGCAAGCACATCTGCATTTTCTATTGTTGCAATTGCAATATGCAATGCATCATTGTAGCTTTTGTTTGTTAAAGCACCTTCACTTATATAAGTTGAGGCAAGATTTATAGCTTCTTCTGTAGTAACCAACGGAATTATGTTTTTTTGCGAAATTTCATTTGGCTTAATCCTTACTTCTTCTCTTGCCAATTCAAGTTCCTGCAAGGTTAAATCCGATAGCATAAAAGTTTTCATCCCTGCTTTAAATTCTTCAAACAATTGCACAGACCACACTTTAAACTCTTCATCAAAACAACCTCCAATGACAGAAGTATCTGTGTAAACTTTCATTAGGTAAAATTAGAAAGAAAAAGTTGGAAGAGATCATTCCTTCACCAAAGCCTTATCAGACCTATATCCTGTGCCTTTGAACAAGGCTATCAATTTCCCTTCTTGATTTGATACACGAACCAAATAAACACCGGTTTTATACCGCAGACTTTCTTCTTTTGCTTCCACAGTTAGCACATCACCTTCCCTTCCTGTTTCAAAATAATCAATCGTGGTTGTGAGTGCAAGGCTCAACCGATTATAGCCATTGCTGGCAAAAGCAAATGCACTGTCGGCGGCTGAATAAGTGACACCGCCATGCAGTACTTCAAAGCCATTGAGCATGTCGGCAGTTACGGTGAAATGAAGCCTGCAATATCCTTCCCTTACTTCATCTACAACTAATCCGAGCAGCCTGCTAAAAGCATCCTTTTCGAGCATGTGGTTGACGACTTGTTGTGGTGTTGGCATTTTTATATTTTGATTATCTCACACAGCGGAACTACGAAAAACAAAGTAACAACGCCTCCGTTGTGTCATTATTTCTCTTTGTCTCTTTGTAAAAAAGTTTTGTTTTCTCTCTCCATTTTGCGAAGCAATGAACTAACTCTATATCGGTCTTCATGATACTCATGGTAAAGCCCGTCAAGGATGTTAATCACTTTTTCAATCCCCCATTCATCTGCCCATGCCAATAAACCTTTGGGATAGTTGACACCTTTTGTCATAGCAGTTTCTATATCCTGAACAGATGCTACATTCAGTGCCACGGCATCTGCGGCCTCATTAATGAGCATGGCTACAATCCGCTCCACGATTGACTTTGCCAACACATCATCTTTAAGAGGTTGGGGCAATGTTTCCCCTTCGGCGTAATTATAAAAACCTCTTCCTGATTTTTTTCCAAAATAGCCAGCTTCAAACAAACGCTTTTGGGTAAAGGATGGCTTATAACGTGGGTCATAAAAAAAGGAGGTAAAAATACTTTCTGTTACACGATAATTTACATCGTGCCCGATGAAGTCCATGAGTGTAAATGGCCCCATTTTGAAACCACCTAAACTCGTCATTGCCCAATCAATTGTGGCGCAGTCGGCAATGCCTTCTTCCAGTATGCGGATGGCTTCTCCATAGAAAGGGCGGGCTACACGATTGACTATAAAGCCGGGTGTATCATTTACAATCACAGGTAACTTGCCTAAGCCTAGTACGACAGATTTTATTTCTTCTGCCAAACCTGTTTTTGTCTGCACAGCAGGAATGATTTCAACCAGTTGCATAATTGGTGCAGGATTGAAAAAGTGAATGCCAATGAACCTTTCAGGCATTTTACACGCTGCTGCTATAGAAGTAATTGACAATGAAGAAGTATTGCTGGCCAGAACACATTTACCCGAAACAACTGTTTCCAATTCTTTGAATAAAAGTTGCTTAACACCCAAATCTTCTACAATTGCTTCAATCACCAATTCGCAATGGGCAAAGTCATTTATTTTGTTTGTAAAATGAATATCAGTGAGAATGGCTTGTGCTTTTTCAGCAGTCAATGAACTTTTGGCAACCAATTTATCAAGTGAAGTTTTGATGTTGATTGAGGCTTTGATTAATGCTTCAGTGCTTTTATCCAGCACGTATACAGTATAACCTGCTGTTGCCAGAACCTGTGCTATGCCTGACCCCATTGCCCCGCTGCCTATTACGCCTGTTGTCATTTAATTTTAAATTATTTCATTCTTGTCTATTCCTGCTTGTTTCAAAATAGCATGTAGTGTACCTGTTGGCAAATCCTTTGCGTGCATAGGAACGACTACACGCATTTTATTTTCTGAGTGAAAAAATATTTGATGAGAACCTTTCGCCCTGTCAAAGACAAAACCTTTTTTCTCTAACAACCTGATTACATCTTTGGGAGTTAATGAAGGGCTTTTACTCATGCTAATTCAGGAATGTCAGGTTGTACGGTTATAGAATATTCAAACAAATTGTTTTCTGTTGGCACTTCATCCCCGTGATCAACAAGGCTTTCAATGTATAATTCTATGGCTTCTTTAGCCATAATGATTGCTTCGTCCATGTCTTTACCAAATGTGATACAACCCGGCAAAGCAGGTACAGTAACGGTAAAACCACCTTCCTGTTCTTTTTGTAAACGTATCTTGTAGGTAAGCTGTGCCATAACTTGAAATTAAACAATAATAATGTAATGCGATTATTTTCCTGTAAAAGTTGGGATTCGTTTTTCAATAAAAGCACTTACGCCTTCGGCAAAATCTGCTGTGGCAGCGGCTTTGGTTTGATACTGCGCTTCGTTCATTAGCTGTTCCGGCAAAGTTTTGCTGAAAGTTTCGTTGAGCAAAAGTTTGGTGTAATACAAACCTTTGGTAGGCATTGCAGCAATTTTTTCCACCAATGCTTTCACTTCTTTATCAAAATCTTCATCGGGATATTCTTTGTAAATCATTCCCATTTCCACTGCTTCTTTGGCAGTTACTTTATCAGCGGTCATCATGAGTGCAGCGGCTTTTTGCGTACCAATTAATCTTGGTAAAAAATATGTGCCACCGCAATCTGGTATCAATCCAATTTTGCTAAATGCCTGTATAAAACTGGCTGATTCCTTTGCAACTACAATATCGCCGCATAAAGCAATGTTTGCTCCTGCCCCTGCTGCTATTCCGTTTACCGCAACAACAACAGGTTTATTAAGTTGCCTGATTTTAAGAATAATTGGGTTGTAGTTTTCTTCTACAATTTGAGTTACAGGAATTTTATTTTCACCGATGGTTTCTTTTAAATCCTGCCCGGCGCAAAAAGCTTTTCCAATTGCAGTAAGCAAGACGACTCTTACTTTTTCATCCGCTTCACATTCATCCAGGCACTGTTGCAAAGCCTTTGCCATTGCGGTGTTGAAGCTGTTGAACACCTCCTGCCGATTAAGTGCAATGGTGGCAATGCGGCCTTCTATCAAGAAATCTATTCCGGTCATATAGCAGGGTTTGTTTCACACAAAGTAACAAAGAAAAACAAAGGGACTAAGTGTTAGTTATTGCTTCGAAGCTGCTGTTTTTGTTGTGTGAAAAGTTTTATTTCAAGCATTTAAAATAATCAAACGGCTCTTTGCAATCCAGGCATTGATAATGCGCCTTGCAAGCAGTAGAACCAAATTGACTTACCAGTTTTGTATGTTCAGATTTGCAAAGCGGACAGCGCACCACCACCTCTTTTGCAAACAATTCATTCATGCTGTTCAGAGGTTGAACTGGTGGCGCAATGCCATATTCCTCCAGTTTTTTCTTGCCTGCTTCACTCATCCAATCTGTTGTCCATGCCGGACTCAACACCGTTTCGATCTTTATATTTTTATATCCTTGGGTTAACAATTTGAACCTTATATCGGTGGCTATCGTATTCATGGCAGGGCAACCGGAATAAGTTGGTGTAATTGTAATATAAGCAACCTCATTTTCAAATCTTACATTTCTAACAACACCCAAGTCAATTACACTTAGAACCGGAACTTCAGGATCACTCACTTCCTCCAATAAAGTCCATATTTCACTTTCTTTATCCATAAATTAATAAAATCATTTTTTCGAAAAATAAACTATGTTTTCATGAAACCGTTTAAGAAAATGATAAACATTTCTCATCGGTATATTTATTATAAAATGCTGCTTTTTTCTCTGAAAAAATTTTTGTTTGCAATTATTTTCCTGCCTATTTTTTGAAAAGGGTTTTCTATTACATGATAAAAAAAGGTAGAGACAATTACTGATAATACAAGCAAAATAAGAAATCGAATAGCAACATTCAATATTTCAACATGGTTTATCCTGATTGAGAAAACATCCAGAATTTTTGATTCAACAAGCCAATTGAGGATGGCAAAATGAACCAAATACATACTGAAACTAATTTTGCCAATGTACCTGGTGATTGGATTAACGACGATGAAAAACTGTTTTTTAGAAAGCGAATAGCCAAGGATGATAAATGCTATTGCAAACTGCATGTTCAGTTCAAATAACAAAGTCGTGCCTGTCGCAATTTGTACCAATATTAAAATAGCTAAATAGAATAAATACTCGGGTTTGATTTTCCATTCATTCTTTGGCACTGTAATAATGAAAAACATTATGATTCCGCAAGCAAATACAGGTAACTGATTGGGAAGATAGAAGAAAAGAAATAAGTCCCACAAACTTCGATCTGGAATTAAGGGATAATGATGGAAAATAATGAATAAAACTGTCTTTAATAAAACTGTCAGGATGAAGAGTGCAAGCGCATCATTTAAAGATTTGATTTTTGAAACTAAAAACGGCACTAAACAATAAAACATCATTTCAATACTGATTGACCAACCTCCAGGTACTGTACCATTGATCCAATAAGGGGTTGTGCCGTGAATAAAAAAAATGTTGAGAACCGTTTCAGTTATAGAAACTTCATGCTTTGATAAGAGATTTGAACTATGATAGTTCAATGTGTAGTAAAGAATGCCAAGGTAATACATTGGGGCAATGCGAAAAAATCGTCTTAAAAAAAATTTGAGGGTTGATTGCTTTGTAATTTTAGGATTATTTCTAAACGATAAAAAAAGAGTAAATGCGCTCACTAAAAAAAAAAGTTGAACACCTCTTGAGCCGCTTTCAAATATATTTTTTACAAAAAATGGATATCTGCCGGGCACAATCGTAGAGCAATGGAGCAGCATAACTCCCAATATTGCAAGACCCCGCATTGCATCAATGTAATCCAGCTTTTTCATTGCACGAATTTATGGTCTACTACATTTATTTTAAAAATATGGTTTAGCTTTTCTTAAAGCTACCACTCCATCCCCGGATACGTCCTTTGCATATACTGCAACTCCGCCAACGCAAAGCCCAACGCTTCTGTATGCTTCCCTTCCTTGCCACCCAATTGCATAAAAACGTTTGCAGGAATGGCTAATGTCGCAGATTGTAAAACCTTTGCCACATGGGCATTCCACTGTTCTTTTATCAAAGCATAGTCAGGCAAAATATCCAGTTCCAACAAAGCTTTTTCAGTAGCAGTCATCGTGAACAACTCACCCGAATAAGGCCACAACCGTTCAATAGCCGCTTCCACTTTTTGTTTGCTTTCATCTGTACCATCGCCCAGTCGTATCACCCATTCGCTGCTCCACTTTATGTGGTACGAAACTTCTTTAAAACTCTTCTCCGCAATGGCCGCCAGGCGGTCATCTTTCCCATGTTTCAATTGCTGTAAGAGGTAATAATGGAACGTGTCAAAAATGAACTGCCGCACCACAGTGTCAGCAAAGTTGCCGTTGCTATGCTCCACCAGCAGCGGGTTTTTATAGTCTGTTGCTACCCGCAAAAAAGCAAGGTCATCTTCGCTGCGGCCTTTGCCTTCCAGTTCCGCAGCATATTGATACAGACTTCGGGCTTCGCCCAAAAGATCTAAAGCTATGTTGCTCATCGCCATATCCTGCTCCAATATCGGCCCATGACCGCACCATTCACTCAGACGGTGAGCTAAAATAAAACTGCTGTCCGCCAACTGAAGCGTATATTCAAGCACCAGCGATTTGGTAGCTGAATCATAAGCCTGTAGCGGTGTTGAGATAATTTCTGTGTGTAACATTTCTTTAAGTGTGAAGTGTGAGGTCTAAAGTGTGAAGTGTAAGGTCTAAAGTGTGGAAACCTAACACTTTACACCTAACCCCTAACACCTCATTACATGTGCTTAATACTATCCGGCACGTCATAAAAAGTTGGGTGGCGATACACTTTATCATTAGCCGGGTCATAGAAAGACTCCGCTTCATCAGGGTTAGAAGCATGGATGTGCTTTGACTCTACCACCCAAATGCTTATGCCTTCCAGGCGGCGGGTATAAACATCCCTTGCATTTTCAATCGCCATCTGCGCATCGCTGGCATGAAGACTACCCACATGCTTGTGGTCAAGCCCCTGCTTGCTTCTGATAAAAACTTCCCACAAAGGCCAATCTTGTTTGTTCATGTTTATTTTATTTTATTGAGAAACGGACATTTGTTTTTCATGCCAGTAAATCCTGCGTGAAACAAACTTTCTAATAAGTATTTGGGTACTGTTTTACATGCCTGAATTTAATTACTTTGATTACTTTATTGTAAGAAAGTATTTTATATACCAGCCTAAAATTTTTCACTTCAAAAGCCCTGTATAAGCCACTGTTATTCGCTTTCCATTTATCAGGCGAATAAATTTCAGGATTTGCAACGGCTTTATCCAACGCTTTAGACACTGCTGCTATTACAGACCCTGCACCTTGCAATGATGAAAGTGCGATATACTCTACTGATTTGAAGAAACTATTCTTGGCAGAGGCTGCCCATTCTATGCTATAGCCTTTTTCTTTTTGCTGCTTAACCATTCGCTTATTTCATTTATTACATCCCCATGTTTTTGTGATGGCTCAGCTTCTGCTAGTTCAAGTGCTTTGTTATACTCCTCTATGCTATGCCCGGTTTCTCTTTTGCAGGCTGCTTCTGCCATTGCTTTTACCAATTGATGAACCGCCAATTGTTCTTCTTGTGAAAGAACATTTAGCAAGGGAAGTATATCTTCTGTGCTTGTTGTTTTTTTGTTCATTTTCTGAAATTTATTAAACCAAAAATAGAAATCACTTTGTTACATTTTGCTACGCCACCCTCACTTTCTCCTCTCTCTCTTTCGCCTTCTGCTTCTCCGCATACGCCATCGCCGCTTCTCTCACCCATGCGCCTTCTTCGTAAGCTTTCACACGGGTATTAATGCGATGCTTGTTGCAAGGGCCATTGCCTTTTACAACGTTCCAAAACTCTTCCCAATTCACTTGTCCAAAGTCATAGTGGCCGCGGGTTTCATTCCATTTCAAATCTTTGTCGGGAACAGTCAATCCTAAATATTCGGCTTGCGGCACCATCATGTCCACGAAGCGTTGGCGTAGTTCGTCGTTGCTGAAACGCTTTATTTTCCAGCGCATGGATTGCTCTGAGTTGGGTGACTCTTCGTCTTTGGGGCCAAACATCATCAACGTAGGCCACCACCAGCGGTTGAAGGCCTCTTGCGCCATTTCCTTTTGCGCTGCTGAGCCTTTGCATAATACCATCATGATTTCAAAACCCTGGCGTTGGTGAAAGCTTTCTTCTTTGCATACCCGCACCATTGCCCGTGCATAAGGTCCGTAAGAAGTACGGCACAGCGGCACCTGATTCATGATAGCGGCACCATCCACCAGCCAGCCAATGGTTCCCATATCGGCCCACGACAGGGTTGGGTAATTGAAGATGCTGCTATACTTCGCCTTTCCAGAATGAAGGTCATTGATCATCTGATCTCTTGTGGTGCCAAGGGTTTCGGCAGCACTGTAGAGGTACAAACCATGACCTGCTTCGTCCTGTACTTTGGCCAGCAAAATGGCTTTGCGTTTCAGCGATGGCGCACGGGTTATCCAATTGCCTTCGGGCAACATGCCGATTATTTCGGAGTGTGCATGTTGCGATATTTGCCTAATCAAGGTTTTGCGATACGCATCAGGCATCCAATCCTTTGGCTCAATTCTTATTTCGTTTGCAATCCGTGCTTCGAAATGCTCTTCCATATTTATTGTAAGTGGTTCCATGTACTGTGTTTTATAATTCGATTTTGAAAAAGTTCAATAATGATTCTTAGTACAAGAGTGCGGCGCCTCTGAAGCTGAAGAAAAATTTAAAAGCCGGGACAAAAAAACTACCAAAACTCAACATCAAGCCCTTTCACTTCTGCAAAGTGTTTGTCTTTAGTGATAAGGGTTAGCCCATGCTGCTTTGCGGAAGCTGCAATCCAAATATCATTTGAAGGAATGAGCTTTCCCTTTCTTTGAAGCATTGTGTATAGTTGCCCAAAATAATCAGCAGTACGGCTATCAATCTGGAATACTTTTGAGTTTCCTATAAAAGTATTGATAGCCGCTAATTGTTTTACCTGGTTAATGGAACCATGAACGCCGGTCAGCAATTCACCGTATACTATGGCATTAATAGAAAACATCTCCAACTCATTAATCCTGGTAGCAACTTCTACTTTATTTTTCAGTACATCAATGACGATGCTCGTGTCTATCAAAAACTTATTTCCACTCATCAGGATAAATTTTTTCAGCACTTTCTTCAAGTGCTTTTTCCATTGCTTCAACTTCCTCTTTTGTCATTACTCCTAACAGTGCAAAAATGTTTGGCTTTTCTGTTTCACTACTGCTAATGCCTTGTTCACCATTTGTGACCAGCATTTGCTCCGCTTCTTCATTCGTTAGAACACCAGCTAAATCAGATAGACCCTTTCGTTTCTCTTCATCGATTTTTACAGCAATTTCCTCATCCACCATCGTTTCTACTTTTACCAATAAGCTCTCATTGTTTACCTTTTTCATCTTTTCAAAAAGGTCTAGTTTTCTCGCTTCTGAATACATACAATTTCATTTTTTGGTCTTACAAATTTACTCTTTTAAATCAAGGCTGCTACACATCAAAGTCCACTTCAATTTCCTCGGTCAATGGCCGTGCCTGGCAGGTCAGGATGTAGCCTGCTGCTACTTCTTCTGGCTCTAAAGAATAATTGACATCCATCTCCACTTTGCCTTTGGTCACCTTTGCCCGACAAGTGCTGCACATGCCGTTTTTGCAACTGTAGGGCAGCTCGGTGCCGGCGGCCAAAGCAGCTTCCAATATGGTATCGCCGTAGTAAGACATCTCTATTTGGCGCACAGTTCCGTCCAGCTTCAAGGTCACTTTGCTTTGCTTGTCATGCTGGTCTGGCGGCAACGGTTTGCGAGCCACTTTTGACTGTAAATTACTGGTTGTAAAGAGTTCAAAATGAATTTTATCAGCGGCGACATTTGCAGCGGTCAATGTTTCTTTAACTGCAAGAATCATCTCTTCGGGTCCGCAAACAAAACATTCATCAATGAGTGTGGGGTCAATTAATTTTTGCAAAATGAGTTCAACTTTTTGCTTGTCTATGCGGCCAAAAAACAGTTCCGTATCACCATGTTCCCGACTTAATATGTGGTGAACGCTGAACCGCTCTACGAACTTATTTTTCAGGGCTTCTATTTCTTCTTTGAAAATGATAGAGTTGCGGCCTTTGTTGCCGTAAACCAATGTGACACTGCTTCCTGGCTCTGTGAGCAAAACACTTTTGATAATAGAAAGCACTGGTGTAATTCCACTGCCTGCGGCAAAAAAGAGGTATTTTTTTTCGTTGCCTTTATCCAGTTCTGTGTAGAAACGGCCTTGCGGTGGCATGACTTCCAGTTCTTCGCCCACCTTCATAGCAATATTGGCATAAGATGAAAATTTTCCTTCTGGAACTTTTTTAATCGCCACTTTCCATTCGCTTTCTGCGGGGCTGCTGCAGAGGGAATATGACCGGCGGACTTCTTCACCATCGTCCATTCTTTTGAAGGTGAGATATTGACCGTGTTTGTATCGGAAAGTGTCTTTCAAATCTTCAGGTACATCAAGACTTAGCGAAACACAGTCGTGTGTTTCGCGGTAGATTTTCTTGATTTTTATTTTGTAGAATTTGTTCATTGTTTGCTTGTTTTGAACATCTAAGACACGAAGATATTTTTGATGCGACCCTGAACTTGCCGAAGGGTTACTATGAGGGCTTCGACAAGTTCAGCCTGACATAGAAAATCGTTTATCAGCCTGACATTGAAAGCCATTTATTTTTCGATTCCTTTCAGCAAAATGGTGATGATACTTTTTTCCAGTTCTTTGGCACTGATTCCCCGTTGCGGTTTCCACCAATATTCCACCCAACGAAGGGAGGAAAGTATGGTGAACAGTGCTACAGATGGATTGACATCTGCCAATTCGCCAACAGCTATTCCTTCGGTTATCAAAGTTTCCAAACGGGTTTCGTACAACTTTCTTAGCTCTTTAAATTCACCCAGTTTTTCTTTAGTTAAATATTTCCAGTCATGGTTGGTTACAGAAACTTCGGCGCCGTTTTTAATCATCATTTGCACATGAAAGCGAATCAGCTCTTTTAATTTTTCAAGAAATGTTTGGGCTGCATTTTCAATTTCATCCAAATGCGATAAATAGTTATGGGCAACTTCAAAACAAATCTTTTCCAAAATTTCATCTTTGCTGCCTATGTGGTAATAAATACTGGCCGCTTCCATGTCCAATGTGGCTGCCAAATCACGCATACTTGTTCCACCAAAACCTTTATTCTTAAAGAGTTTGGCGGCTTCTTTCAATATCTGGTCAAGTTTAACTGTCTTATTTTTCTTTGTCGCAATCATGAAATGATGAATAATCAAATAGTAAACGACAAAAATAGAAATAAAGTTGCAAAATTCTAACAAACGTTAGGTAGAATTTTTAAAAAATAGCTTAACAAAACATTCCAATTCTTTTTATTCTTACGCAAGAACGTGAGGCAAGCATATAAAATTTACCGAGAATTTTCTGATAATCTTCCTCATCAAATTTTTTAATAATCGGTATTTCCAAAAACAGTCTCCAGTTCCAAAAAAATCCTCTACTAATTGTCATTGTGAAACCATCACTTTCTAAAACTTGAGCAAGCTGGTAAATATTATCTTTCAAATTACAAGAAAACTCTAGTTCAAATCGAGTACACTGAAATCCATTTAATCGCTCATTTGAAATAAATTCATCAATATTTGGAATATCTTTTATCATATTTTGACTTTAATCAAGGTAAAACTATTTCCCCCTCCTTCTCTGGCCACTCCAATTTTTCGGTTCTCTCCTTCCCTTTCACATTGACGTGTAACATATTTATCTGCTCCTCTTTATAATCATAGAGCAGCGTGTTGGTGATGTTTATTTTCTTGGGCGATGTTACCTTTTCTGCCTCAAAATAATTCCAGGTGCTTTCTTCTTCCCGTTGATAGCCCTTAAATTTTAAAGCAAGTATGTGTCCATTTGCATTTATTTGCAAATGCTTTTGAATATACTGGTCAATCAATGGCTTCATAACGGCGTTGTTTTCTTTTGCAATAAGGTCAATTTTACAGTTGCAGTTTTTGCGAAGCGTTTTTTCAAAATCATCAGTAAAAATGCGGACACTCACTTCCATTGATTTTGATTTTGCATTATAATTTAAATCGGTCATGCTGATATAAAACGGATGAACAAACATCATCCCACAGATCATCAAACAGCTTATTATACCACTCATTTATTTTCTTTTATGTTTGCAAAAGTCTTGTTTAATTTTCAAACAAAAACTTTGGTTAGACACAAATTCGCGGATGTAAAAAGAGTTGAAGTATTTAAACATAACCAACCTAACCAGTTATGGACGATTTCGGCCTCTACTTTTCTTTAGGCAGACAACACATTGCCAATTTGAATGGCATTGATCACATTTTATTTATTGCCGCATTATGTCTTCGCTATCTTTTCACTGATTGGAAAAAGTTGTTGAGTCTTGTCACAGCCTTTACCATCGGGCATTCACTTACCTTGGCTTTAAGTGTTTTCAATATCATTCACATCTCATCCCGGTGGGTTGAGTTTCTAATTCCCGTCACAATTTTGTTTACTGCGGTAAGCAATCTTTTTGTAAAAAAGTTTGTTTTCAAAACAAAATACCCGATCATATATTTCATGGCCTTGCTTTTCGGATTGATACACGGGCTAGGGTTTAGTAACTATTTGCGGAGCCTGCTTGGCCGAAGTCAATCAATTATTTCAGAACTTCTGGCTTTCAACCTGGGGCTGGAAGTTGGGCAGCTTCTCATAATAGTGGCCTTATTGTTTATTTCATTCGTTTGCCTCAAATTTTTGAAAATAAACAGACGGGAATATATTCTTTTTGTAAGTGGCGGTATATTAGGGGTGGCTTTAGAAATGGCGATGAAGAATTTGCCATTTTAATTTTTTTGAATTGTTCCCTTATACCGTATTGCTTCCATGATAGCGTAGAAGGATAAAAGGAATGAAAATGTTTACACAGAAAGGCAATATGTTATCATCCTTTACAATTTTAAACACTCTCTAAAACTCCTCCATTAAACCCTAAACCCTAAACAATAAAACCCTATTTTTGCCGCCATTTAAAAAAACAAAGATTTTATATCTATGGACAAATTGTTTTATGCTATTCCTGCAATGGGTATTGTGGGTCTCATTTATACCTTTATAAAGTACAAATGGGTATCTGACCAGGATGCCGGCGATGCAAAAATGAAAGAAATCAGCACCTATATTTCTGAAGGTGCCATGGCTTTTCTAAAAGCTGAGTGGAAAATACTGGGCTACTTCGTTGTCATTGTCTCCATTTTGCTGGCTATCATGAGCAGGAGCAACGAGCATTCTCACTGGAGTATTGCAATCGCCTTTATCCTCGGTGCTATCAGTAGTGCAACTGCGGGCTACATTGGCATGAGAGCCGCTACCAAAGCGAATGTACGGACTACACAAGCGGCTAAGACCAGCCTGGCAAAAGCACTGAACGTATCCTTTACCGGCGGTGCCGTGATGGGGCTGGGCGTTAGTGGTTTAGCTGTGTTGGGTTTAGGCGGGTTGTTTTTAATTCTTAAACAGGTTTTTGCTCCCGGAGCCGAAGCTAATCCTGATGGAATGTTGCGCACAATTGAAGTGCTGACAGGCTTTAGCCTTGGTGCTGAAAGTATTGCATTATTTGCCCGTGTTGGTGGTGGCATTTACACCAAAGCTGCCGATGTGGGTGCAGATTTAGTAGGAAAAGTTGAAGCAGGAATTCCTGAAGACGATCCACGCAATCCTGCAACCATTGCAGATAATGTGGGCGATAATGTAGGAGATGTTGCGGGCATGGGTGCCGATTTATTTGGCTCTTATGTAGCAACCGTTTTAGCAACAATGGTATTGGGCCAGGAAACGATTGCTACCGGCGATCATTTTGGTGGTTTATCTCCCATTTTGTTACCAATGTTAATTGCAGGTGTGGGTATCATCTTATCAATCATAGGAACATTCTTTGTTCGCATCAGCGATAAAGCCGGAATCAGTACAAATGCTGTTCAACGTGCCTTAAATATGGGCAATTGGGGCAGTATGGTGTTAACAGCTTTTGCCTGTGCTGGTTTGGTGTATTATATTTTACCTGAAACAGAAATGACTTTGCGTGGCATTCCTTTTACCAGGGATGGTGTCATGGGTGCTATCATTGTTGGTTTGGTAGTGGGTGTTTTAATGAGCATCATTACTGAATATTATACAGCGATGGGCAAACGCCCCGTCATGTCAATCATTCGTCAATCGGCTACAGGACACGCTACTAACGTGATTGGTGGTTTAGCCGTCGGCATGGAATCTACCTTATTACCAATCCTGGTTCTTGCTGCTGGTATTTGGGGGTCTCACCATTTTGCAGGTTTATATGGAGTGGCTATTGCTGCCGCAGGAATGATGGCTACGACTGCCATGCAATTGGCGATTGATGCTTTTGGACCTATTGCAGACAATGCAGGTGGCATTGCTGAAATGTGTGAATTGCCAAAAGAAGTCCGTGAAAAAACGGATATTTTAGATGCTGTTGGAAACACCACTGCTGCCAGTGGAAAAGGCTTTGCAATTGCATCCGCTGCATTAACTGCATTGGCTTTGTTTGCTGCATTTGTAGGCGTTGCGGGCATTAAAGGAATTGATATTTACCACGCCGATGTATTGGCTTGTTTGTTTGTTGGAGCGATGATACCATTTATATTCTCGTCACTATGCATTCGTGCGGTGGGTGAAGCTGCAATGGCGATGGTGGAAGAAGTGCGCAGACAGTTCCGTGAAATTCCGGGAATTATGGAAGGAAAAGGCAAACCGGAATATGATAAATGTGTGGCAATTTCCACAGATGCATCTATTAAAAAAATGATGTTGCCTGGTGCTATCGCCATCTTGTCTCCAATTGTTATTGGTTTTGTTTTTGGTCCCGAAGCACTCGGTGGTTTCCTTGCAGGAGCAACAGTCAGCGGTGTGCTGATGGGAATGTTTCAAAACAATGCAGGTGGTGCATGGGACAATGCAAAAAAATCTTTTGAGAAAGGTGTGGAAATAAATGGCGAAATGTTCTACAAAAAGTCTGAACCACACAAAGCATCTGTAACAGGTGACACTGTAGGCGACCCTTTTAAAGACACTTCCGGTCCGTCAATGAACATCCTTATCAAACTGATGTCTATTGTTTCTTTGGTCATTGCACCAACCCTTGCCACACTTCATCCAATGAAGAGTGCGGCAGTGAAAAAGACGATTAAAACAGAACAAGTAGCTGTGGTGGTGAAAGCGAAATAGGATATTGTCAATATAAAGATTAAAAGACCCTGTTGCGAATTGCAATGGGGTCTTTTTTGTGTGTCAGGCATGTTAATAAACTATAGGGTGCATCTCAATGTCATCAACTTAAGCCCTAAACCGGTTTATAGCACATATAATATTTCCGTTTATTCTGGTGATTTCGTTTAAATTTTCTTCCTGGTCTGATGGG
>JAYTGA010000256.1:0-15578 GCA_043733905.1 Segetibacter sp. | reverse complement strand
CGTACATCCTGAAAGTAAGCGCAGCAAAATCTTCCACGCTGATGGCTTCAGCTCTTTTTGCAAACATTTCATCTTTTAAGACTTCTGCTGTGAACAATGCTTTCACAGCATTTCGCATGGTTTTTCTTCTTTGGTTAAAAGCCGTTTTCACAAGGTTGAAAAATGCTTTTTCGCTACGCATATCAGGCACATCAGTCCGGCGTGTCAGCCTGATGACACCGCTCATGACTTTGGGCGGCGGATTGAAGCAAGACGGGTCAACATCAAACAGGTAATCCACTTTGTAAAAAGCCTGGATCAGCACACTCAGCACACCATAGACCTTGCTGCCTTCTTTGCTTGCTGCCCGTTCGGCCACTTCCTTTTGAAACATGCCAATGGCAGACGGAACCTGCTCTTTCCACTCCACCATCTTGAACAAAATCTGTGTAGAAATATTGTAAGGAAAATTTCCAACGAGCATAAATTCACCTTCAAATGGCAGTGCAATGCTGAGGAAATCTTCGTTGATAATATTGCCCCTTAAAGCAGGAAAAGTTTTGTCAAGAAAAGCTACTTTCTCATTGTCCAATTCCACCGCTTTGAAACTGGTATCCGGTATTTTCAGCAGGTATTTCGTTAAGGCTCCGCCGCCGGGACCCACTTCCAGCAACTGTGTAAATGAATGTTCCTGAATCGCCTCCACAATCCGTTTGCACACAGTTTCATCTTTGAGGAAATGCTGGCCGAGTGATTTTTTTAGGGTGTAGTCCATTGGGTTCAAAAGTAGAAAATAGAATTAAGTATTTAGTACTTAGTATTCAGACTAATCAAAAATATTGACTGCCAATAAAAAAATCAGTTTCCATGGAGCGGTAAACATTAAACCTTAAACCAAATTACAGTTCTTACTTTTGCTTTTTCAAAAAAATTAGAAACAAACATGAGTACTGAATTGCAAAAGCCAGTGATTGGATTTAGCTGCGGCGATTTAAACGGTATCGGTATTGAACTAATCATCAAATCGCTGAGTGACAGCCGCATTCTTGACTTTTGTGTACCAGTCATTTTTGCCAATAATAAGAGTATCAATTTTTACCGGAAAACATTGCCTGATATCAACTTCACATTCACCATCGTCAAAGACCTGATGCGGCTGAACCCCAAGCAGGCAAATGTTTTCAACTGCTGGGAAGAAGACGTGGAAATCACTCCCGGACAACTGAACGAGACTGGCGGTAAATATGCTTACCTGTCGCTAAAATTTGCCGTAGAGGCACTGCAAAAAAAAGAAATTCATGGACTGGTGACTGCGCCCATCCACAAGAAGAATATTCAGTCGGCTGAGTTCAACTATACCGGCCACACACCTTACCTGAAAGACGCTTTCAAAGTGCATGATGTGGTCATGCTGCTGACCGCAAGTAACCTGAAAGTGGGCTTGCTGACAGAGCATATTCCTGTCACGGAACTGGGCAAGCACATCACCAAAGAGGCACTGACCAGCAAGCTGAAAATCATGAACGACAGTCTTATCAGGGACTTTGGCATAGACCGTCCAAAAATAGCCGTGCTTGGCCTGAACCCTCATGCCGGTGATGAAGGGCTAATAGGCAAAGAGGAAGAAACAATCATTAAACCTGTGATTGCCGATGCTAAAAAGCATCGCTTATTGATGTACGGCCCTTATAGTGCAGATGCATTTTTTGCCCGTGGGCAATATGAAAAATTCGATGCTGTTCTCGCCATGTATCACGACCAGGGATTGATACCTTTTAAATCGCTGGCGATAGGCGAAGGAGTTAATTACACGGCGGGTTTGCCAATCGTTCGCACCAGCCCCGACCATGGCACTGCGTTTGACATTGCGGGCAAGGGACAGGCCGACGAATCTTCGTTTACAGCGGCTATTTTTGAATGTATAGAAATATTGAAACAGCGGCTGACCTACGAAGAAAACAATAAAAATCCCCTTCGGAAAATGAGTGCAAGGGTATTTGCAAATGTGGTGGATGAGAAGATTGATGAGTAGTTTAGGGAAAAGTTTAGGGTTGAGAGTTTAGGGTTTATTGTTGCGGTTTGTTGCAGGAGCGAAGCAATAGACTTCCAAGTAATAAAAAATGCCTTCGTGATTTTTTATGGGTTTTGCACTGTGTCTTCATAAATAAAATTTCTAAAAGACTTGAAAATGTTTGCAATTTCCAACAACATTCTTGTTGTAAAAATTTCTGAAAAGGGCGCAGAACTTCAAAGCATTTTTCACCTACAAAACAATCTTGAATATTTGTGGAGCGGCGATGAAAAATTTTGGGCAAAAAAAAGCCCTGTGCTGTTTCCAATCGTTGGCGGGTTGAAAAATAACACCTACAGTTTTGAAGGCAACGACTACAAACTAAACCGCCACGGTTTTGCAAGAGACAATGTTTTTCAGGCAAAAGAGCAAAGCGAATCGTCCATCACTCTTTGTCTCGCAAGCAGCGAACAAACGAAAGCCCTTTATCCTTTTGACTTTTTATTTTGTGTAAAATATTCGCTGGAAAACAATCAATTGCGGGTCGGTTTTTCTGTTGAAAATACTGGCAATAGCGACATGTATTTTTCCGTAGGTGCTCACCCGGCATTTGCGGTTCCTTTAGACAAAAAATTGAGCTACGAAGATTATTACCTACAATTTAATAAAGTGGAAAATGCCCGCCGCTGGCCACTTTCAGCAGATGGTTTGATCGAAAATGAATCTCTTCCTTTTTTTAACAATGAAGACAAATTGCCTCTCAGAAAAGAACTATTTTACAACGATGCGGTTGTACTAAAACACCTGCAATCGCCCAGTATTTCCATTCTCAGCCATCAATCAGCCAATGGTGTGAAAGTGACTTTTGACGGCTTTCCCTACATGGGCATTTGGGCGGCTAAAGATGCTGATTTTGTATGTATAGAACCCTGGTGCGGCATTGCCGACAGTGTGACTGCCAGCGGCAACCTTGCCGAGAAAGAAGGAATCAATCAACTGGAAGCTGACGGATTGTTTGAGAGGAGTTATTCAATCGAATTTTTCTGAATTAGAAACCCCGGCAACACCAAATAAAACAGGTTCACAGAGAAATCAAAACCCTGTGAACCTGCATGCTTTTTCGTATTTATTGTTGAAAATAAACGGCTAAACCTTACTCACCATTTTTATAATTGGTACTATCATTTCCTCCAGACTTACACCGCCGTGCTGAAAGGTATTTCTGTAATAATTGACAAAGTGATTGTAGTTGTTAGGATAGCATAAAAAGTTGTCTTCTTTTGCAAAAATGAACGATGAATTGACGTTGGGAACGGGCAAGCCTGCAATCTTAGGGTCTTTGAAAGCCAATACATCTTTGGGTTCGTAGTTCAGGTTTCGTCCGTGTTTGTAGCGAAGGTTGGCAGTGGTTTGCTTATCACCAATCACCTTGCAGGGATTTTTCACTTTTACCGTTCCGTGGTCTGTGGCCAATATGAGGTTTACTTTTTTATCCGCTATTTTTTTCAATGCCTGGTTCAGCGGCGAATGTTCAAACCAACTTTTGGTAATACTTCGATAGCTGATTTCGTCACCCGCAAGTTCTTTCAGCACTTCCATTTCGGTTCGGGCATGACTCAGCATGTCCACAAAGTTGTAGATGATAATATTGAGGTCATTGCCAAGCAGGTTGTGAATGTTGCTGACCAATTGCTGCCCGTCATGATTGTTCACCACTTTGGTATAGCTGGTTTTCAGGTTGTCTTTGCGCAGCCTTTTCAGCAAGCCTTTGAAAAATGTTTCTTCATGCATATTTTTTCCGCCTTCTTCATCATCGTTTTTCCATTGAGCAGGAAATTGTTTTTCTATTTCCGCTGGCATCAATCCGCTGAAAATGGCGTTGCGGCAGTATTGTGTAGCTGTTGGCAAAATGCTGTAAAATGTTTCCTCTTCCAATACCCTGAAATTTTCAGTAAACAACGGCTGAATGGCCCGCCACTGGTCGAAACGAAGATTGTCGATGAGCAGGAAAAACGTGGGTATACCCGGTTCCACATGAGGCAACACCTTGTATTGCATCAGCGTATTGCTCATAATAGGTGCATTGTTTTTAGGGTCTATCCATGATGTGTAATTGCGGCTGATAAATTTGAAAAATTCCCTGTTGGCTTCCTGTTTTTGGCTGTGGAGAATTTCCTGCATTTCGGGGCTGTCACTCTTCTCCATTTCCAGTTCCCAGTAAATCAGTTTTTTATAAATTTCCATCCACTGATTGTAGTCGGGACTGCTGTTCAGCTCCATGAACAATTGTGTGAATTGCTGCTGATAAGCCGTGGTTGTTTTTTCTGCCACCAACCTTCGGTTGTCTATTATTTTTTTCAGGCTAAGCCACACCTGGTTTGGGTTTACGGGTTTTATCAGGTAGTCGCTTATCTCATTCCCGATGGCTTCGTCCATCAGGTTTTCTGTTTCGTTTTTGGTAATGAGTACCACAGGTATCTGCGAGTTAATCGCCTTTATCTGTGCAAGTGTCTGCAGCCCTGTGAGGCCGGGCATGCTTTCGTCCATCAGCACCACATCTACCAGGTTGTCTTTTACATATTCTATGGCATCGGTGCCATTGGTCAGAGTCTTTACTTCGTAGCCTTTATTTTCCAAAAAAAATTTTTGGCTTTGCAGACTTTCTATTTCATCATCTACCCACAGTATTTTGGCTGGCGACATCATGTTGTTTTATTTTAAAAATGATACTCAAAAGCGATATTGCTTTCAAATGATTGTTGCAATTTCAATGTTTGAAACGGCATTTTTCTTTCAGTTAAATAAGAAAAATCGTGTAGAAAATGATTCGATAAATGTGAGAGGTTTAGGACTCTTGATAAATCAAATGTAAACCTAACTGTGGCAGGTCATTTGAAATATTTTACTGTTTAACAAAACATTCCAGAGATGAGTCTATCCTTTATTCAGCAGATTCATCAGCGGATGGTTGAGATACAATTTTTCTTTGCCAAAAGAAATGGGTTTTAAGAATCCTTTTTCTGCTAAAAGTTTTAAATAATTCCCAGAGGTTTTAATGTTACCAATATTTGCATTCTCAAGTGAATTCCTTTTTATGTATGGAAGATGAAATAGAATTTCCAGCAGGTCTTTTGAATAAACTTTGGGCAACTCTTTTTGCATTTTCGCACCAGTTGTTTTCATTAGCTTTTCAATTTTTTCTATCCTGTTTCTTCCATTTTTAGCTGTTACTTCTATCATGTCAAGCATGTATAAAACCCAGCTTTCCCACTTTTTGTTTTCAGTAACATTTCTCAGATTCAGGTAGTAATCGCTTTTGTTTTTTAAAATGTAACTGCTCAGATAAAGCCCTGGAAAATTCATTAACCCCGATTGTTTAAGGTAAAGCAATAAAATAATTCTTCCGGTTCTGCCATTGCCATCAAAAAAGGGGTGAATGGCCTCGAACTGGTAATGGAGCAAAGCAAGTTTTACCAGAGGGTCAAAGTTTTCGTCTGTATTAATAAAAGTTTCCAGTCCTTTCAATTTGTCTCTGATAATACGTTCTCCTTCCGGCGGGGTGTACACGATCTGTTCTGTTGCCGGGTTTTTTAATTGTGTGCCGGGCAAATTTCTAATGCCTGCCTCAGTTTCTTTTATGATCCGCATTACTGCAATAAAAAGATTGGTCGTTAATATTGGTTTCTTCTTTATTTGCTCTATTCCAAACCAAAGAGCTTCTTTATAATGAATGACTTCTTTTGTTGCAGCATCTTCAACTTTTCTTTCTGCCACAGATGCCCTAAAAAGTGCATCCTGTGTGGTGATAATATTTTCAATGGCAGAACTGGCCTGCGCTTCCTGCATGTTAATGGTATCAATAAACAGCAACGGATTTGGCAGGTTGGTAATGGCACCATTCAATTCAGATAATGCCCTGCTCGAAGAGAGCAGTTTTTTAAAAATAGCCTTGGTTTCAAGATTTGTTTTTGGGGGCAAATCAGGCAAATCATTGTAAGGTCTTAATGGGCTATATTTCATGTTTCAGGTGTTTTTGAACGAGGGTAACATTTACCTTCGTTTTGTGAACGAGGGCAAAAATAGCCAAAAAACGCCCTCGTTTATCATTCAGGGGCGTTTATTACCTTCGTAAATAAGTACCTTTTTTTTAACCTCTTAAGATTTTATTTGTAAAAAAAATGAGTGGGTACTTGGGTAAAGTTGAAAGCTCATTAATACATAGAATAAGCTTTAAAATTCGCTGTTTCGCTGAAAACCTTTTCTTTAGCAATAAATTGGTGAAGGATGACTTGAAAGACCAATCAACTTTTCAATTTGAATAGGCATTGTTGCATGAATAGTCTATAAATGATTTGCTGAGCAAAAAATCCATTATCAATCCATAAAAATATCCTGCTAATCTATCTAATCAGTGTTATCTCCCGAAGAAAAATCGGGACAAGCAGTGTTCCCAAATACTCTTCAAATTGATTCATGCAACAACGCCATTTGAATAACAAAAACTTACCCAAAATAATCACCTTCAATTTGTGGTCCCGCCAAGAATCGAACTTGGATCTAGAGTTTAGGAAACTCCTATTCTATCCATTGAACTACGGGACCATTGTTTTTAAGGTCGGCAAAAATAATTGTTTCGGTCTAACCTTTTGTAAAACTTTTCTGTAAAATATTCTTTCTGCTTTCAGCCGCTTATCTTCGCAGCCCAATTTTTGAGACTATATGAAAGTTTACAACATTATTATAAAGTACCGGTTTTATCTCAGCCTCCTGGCTCTTGCTTTGGCTGTGTGGGTCAATGTGGGTGCAGGTTTCTGGCCTTCATTCATCCTTTATTTTGTGGCGGTCATTGGTCTTGCCAGTCATTTTTTCATCGGCCCCATGCGCCTCATCCAGGAGCCTATGGAAAAGGGCAACATTGACGAAGTGAAGAGAATTATGGACTCAATCTGGTTCCCCAATATTTTATACAAGCCCATCCGTAGCACCTATTACACGCTGAAAGGTAACCTGGCCATGATGAACCAGGACTTTGATGCTGCTGAAAAGCACATGAAAAAAAGCCTTGAAATAGGTTCGCCAATGGCGGAAGCCGAAGGTGCCAACAAACTGCAACTGGGCATGATGGCCCTGCAAAAAGGTGATATGAAAGTTGGAGAAAGCTACATCAGGCAGGCTCTTCGTGCCGGCATACCTGACAAAGAAAGCCAGGCAGTCGCTTTCCTGAGCATGTGCCAGATATTCATGAACAAACGCGAATTCAGGGCGGCAAAAGATTATTTCCGCAGGGCTAAAGCACTGAAGCCAACAACCAAACAAGTGGTTGACCAAATTAAGGAACTGGAGAAATATATTTCGCGGATGCCCGGATAATGAGGTGGTGATGACTCAGGTGATTCAATTGAAGTCATCTCTCAATAACCAGTTTGTCTTTCAATTTTTCCAGTGTGCTTCTGAATTTTGATGGAATTTTTGACCAGTCAACTACAAAACTCTTATCTCCTGTCTCCAGGTGATAGAAAATGCCGTCTCTTGTTTTCCCGGGACTGCTGACAGTTGATTCTGCTTCATTTCTCAACTGCTGCACATCTGCCTCTGTCCAGCTCACATCTATTTCGGATTGTTTTCTTACCGGGATAATACCTCCTGTTCTTACAAGTCTTACTTTCATAATTATCAACAGGTTTCATTTTGCACACACTATTTTAAGGTCAAACTTTGGCAGCATCCCAACCATCCTTTACTGCTTTCACCTCAAGGCTGTTTTTGGAAAAAAGTTCTTCCGCTTTAGCAATGGTTAGTTTCCGCATGTCTTTAAAAGTCGCTCCGGGCTTTAAATTAGTTGTGTCGGTGAGTGCAGCATACCATATTTTTCCGGCTTTTTCCCAGGCAAATCCGCCCATATTAAATGCCATAACATAAAAGGCAAAGTTGCAAATACCGCTGTTGTAGTGTACGCCTCCCCAGTCTCCATCATAGGTGTCAGGTAAAGTGACGAAACTGTCCATGGTGGCTGGTTGCGGATCTGTTCCAAGATCGGGGTGATTTACGTAGGCTGTGCCGGGTGCCTTCATACTTCTCAGTGCATAATTGTCGCCTTTCAGTATGTTTTCGCCTATCAACCAGTTCGATTGGTTCACATCCTGGTTGTTCAGTTTTTGCTTAATCATGATTCCGAAAACATCGGAAAAAGACTCGTTGAGTGCACCTGCCTGCACATGGTAGTCCAGGTTGGCCTCGTATTGGGTTACACCGTGGGTCAGTTCATGGCCTATCACATCTACATCGGTCGTAAAACTGTTGAAGATGGTGCCATCTCCATCGCCGTAAATCATTTCTTTGCCATCCCAAAAGGCGTTGTCAAACTTTTTGTCGTAGTGTATGAATTGCTTTATGGTAAGACCAAGGTTGTCTATCGAATTCCTGCCGAATAGGTCGAAGTAAAACTGCCATGTGGCATTGCCTGCTATAATCACATTTTTGGCATCTTTGTCGGTTGGCAGTTTGGTGGTGCCTGTTTTCCAAACCAGGGTGGCACCTGTGGTAGCTGCTTTCTTTTTGCAGTTATAAACTTCAACATTGGCGTGTTTGCCAGGCTTTGGTTTTGCAGGCTTCACATTCAGCAGCATCATTTCTTTAGGGCTGATTTTTCTGAAAAATTCCCGGTCGCTGCGAATGCGATTGTTTCTGAACTTGTTGTTGGCTGCAATTTTCTGTACTGCCTGGTTGTCAGACGAAAGCAGTTTGTCGTTCATGTAAGGAGGAATAATGCACTGAATTTTTGAAAAATGGTGATTACACATAGAACGTAGTTTTTGATTTTTTCGAAATAAAATTCTAATGAAAAGATATGGCTAAATACTGAACACGAAACTTGGAGAAATCATAAAATGAGAATGCAAAAAATGATGCCGCTTCTAAAAAATCTGGTAAATAAAAGCCTGCCAACCAATCAAGCAATGATTTGCAGTTAAGTTTGCAGCTTACCGCATTATTCTTTTCATGAAAAAATGTTTTCCGGCATCTCTTTTTTCGCTCATCATGTTGTGGTGCATGGCTTTGGTCTTAAACACAGGCTGCGCCAACATCATTCCGCCGGGTGGTGGGCCGATAGACAGCTTTCCCCCTGTATTGCTATCCGCCATTCCCAAAGATTCTGCTACAGGGTTCACGGGTAATAAAATTGTCCTCAACTTCAATGAATACGTAGATCTCCAAAACACCTTTGAAAATGTTGTCGTGTCACCTCTGCCTAAAAATGCACCAATAATTACCAACAATTTCAGAACGGTCTCTGTGAAAATAAAAGATACGCTGGAACCCAATACGACCTACGCTATCAACTTTGGAAATGCCATCCGCGACATTAATGAAGGTAACGTGATGAAGAACTTTACCTACGCTTTTTCGACAGGTAACAAGCTGGATGGCAACACGCTGTCGGGTAAAGTTGTGCTCGCCGAGACAGGCAGAATTGACAGCACATTAATTGTTGTGCTTCACCGGAATGCAGATGACAGTGCTGTGGCTAAAGAACGTCCAAGATACCTTGCTCACCTGGACGGAAAGGGGATGTTTAAGTTTAGCTACTTGCCTTCAGGCAGTTTTGCACTTTATGCCATCCCCAACGATTACAGCAGGCACTACGATGATAGCACCAAACCCTTTGCCTTTGCCGACAGCCTTATTAAAACAAGTGACAGCGGTTTTGTCGCATTATATGCTTACACACTTCCCAAAATAGACACTGCCCGAAAAGCATCCACAAACAATACGAACGACAAGAAAGCAAAAGAAGAAAAGGAAAAAAAGTTGCGGATACAGCCTGTTATGTTTGGTGGCAAACAAGACGTGTTGACCAACCTTGAAATTGGCTTCAACAAAAGAATAAAAACAATAGATACCACCAGGATAATACTGACCGATACCAACAACAGGCGCATGACAGACTATGCTGTCATAGCAGACACGACTGGTAATAGATTCATGATCGCTGCTAAATGGCCTTTTGCCACAGCTTATAAGCTCATCGTAGATTCCACTGCCTTGGTTGATAGTACTGGCCAGTCTCTTAGTCGAAATGATACACTTGTTTTCATGACCAAAAAGTCGGAAGATTATGGCAGTATCAGGCTACGATTTGCCAATATTGACCTTACCAAAAATCCTGTATTACAGCTTGTGCTGGGTGATAAAATAATAGAATCTGTACCACTACTGCAAAAAGAATGGTATCGCAAACTCTTTAATCCCGGCGAATATGATCTGCGGATTTTGTACGACAAGAACAAAAATGGCATTTGGGATCCCGGACATTTTTTTGGTCTTCACAGACAGCCCGAAATCGTCATTACCCTCGACACAAAATTATCTGTGCGGGCCAACTGGGACAATGAAAAAGACATCACCTTAATTGGAAATTAAATTTTTGTATGAGCCACATCTAACTGGAATGAACTACGATAAAACAATAGACTTTCTAAATCGATACAAAGCTATTTTTCAAGAAAATGGAGAACAACTCTGGCATGAGAAGGAATTGATTTATAGCAATTTTATAAAAAGATTTGTGGATGAACGTCCTAATGCATTGAAAAAAGAAAGAGAAATTGCCTCTACTTACAATTTGTTTTCAATTTTAAAAATTGACTTTAGTGAAGTAAGATTTCATACACCTATCCTCGCTAATCTTTTAAATCCAACAGGGTCTCATGGACAAGGGTTGGAATTTTACAATAAATTTATTGAGACATGCTTAAAAAAGGAGCACCAAGAAAAGTTCTTGAAGGTTACAAGTTTCGATTTGCTCATGTCAAGTGAAAAAAGAAAAGGTGGAGAACAAATTGACATTTTACTCTATTGCTGCAACCCTCAAAATAGGTTTGCCATAATCATTGAGAATAAAATATGGGCAAAAGACCAACCCAAACAACTCTATCGTTACTATAAATATGCAAAGGACAGTTTGGGACTTGCAACAGAAAACATTTGTATCATTTATTTAAAGCCAAATAAAAAACCCCCAGATTTGGATAATTTATCTGACAAAGAAAAAAGAGAATTAAATGTAGTTCTTATTCAAATCGAATATGGAGAACACATTCTTTCTTTCTTAAAAAGATGTTCGATAGGTGCAACCAAAGTAAAGGAAACAATAGAGCAGTATATTTTAACCATACAAGCCTTACCACTATGAATGAATACAACGAAAATCTTTACCAATTTTTGACGAAGGCTGAAAATTTTGAACCCTTTTTCGACCTTAAAGAACAGTATGAAAATGTAAAAAGACGATTGATAAATGAGTTTTGGGAGCTTGTTTATGATGAAATAAAATTAATGCCCGTTAATGAGCATGGATGGACATATATCGTGGATGCTGAAAATTCACACAATAGGAAACTTCGTGCTAAACACCCTGTTATCGCTGATAAGGCGGGTATTGCTTATGAATTTCTAAATGGAAATGTTGTTCTTGGAGCAATATTTAATAGGAATAAAATTAATGTAGATAGCATGAGCAAAATATGGCGAGATGCAACAGAATATATCAAAAATCTACAAGGATGGGAAGTTGGTAAAGGTGGTTGGTGGTATGCCATCTATAAACAAAACCTATTGGACATGTCGCAAAAGGCTTCTCTTATGGAAATACTTCCAGAAGTTAGAGGGACACTTGCAAAAGATTATGCACTGCAAATAAATCAAGCCGTAAAAGAACTTGGTGAATTCTGTATTGAACAATCTAATAAACATTAATCCTTCCCCTAAATGCCCAATACCTCAAACCCCTATAATCAATACACCGCCCACCTCCAAAAGATAGCCGACATCAAATATTCTGCAGCGGTACTGCAGTGGGATCAGGAAACTTATTTGCCGCCAAAAGGAGCCGATTTCCGTGGAAGACAATTAGCTACATTGAGTGAACTGGCGCATGAACTATTTGTTGCAGACTCAACAGGAAACCTATTGCAGGAGCTGCTTTCAAAAGATTTAAGTGTAGAACAGAAGCGAAATGTAGAGCTTTCTTTAGAAGATTACACAAGGGCCAAAAAGCTAACTCCGGAGTTTGTACGTAAAATGAGCGAAGCCATTTCTGCAAGCTATCATGCGTGGATAGATGCCCGGCAGCAAAACAATTTTGCTGTCTTTGAACCCAAGCTTTCGCCGCTGGTTGAGTTGAAAAAGCAGGAGGCTCAAATGCTGGGTTACGAAGGCCATCCTTACAACGCCCTGATGCATGTATTTGAAAAAGGTGCTACCACTACAATGATTGACAAGGTGTTTGCCGATATCACCCCGCCATTGTTGGCTTTGCTGGATGAAATAAAAAATCAACCCCCTGCCGAAGATGCTTTTCTTCAACAGCATTTCCCCAAAGAAAAGCAATGGGAGTGGGGCATGTACATTGCAAAGCAGTTGGGCTTTGACTTTGAGGCAGGCAGACAGGACATTTCAGAGCATCCCTTCACCACCAACTTCAGCAGCCAGGATGTACGCATCACCACACTAATTGATGAAAATGATTTTGCCAACATGATGTGGAGTACCATTCACGAAGTCGGTCATGGCTTATATGAGCAAGGCTTGCCCGCCGCACAATATGGCCTGCCCCTGGGCGAATACGCCTCCCTAAGCATCCACGAATCGCAGTCAAGGCTGTGGGAAAATTGTGTAGGTCGTGGTACTGCTTTCTGGCAATATTACTATCCCAAATTGCAGGCCTTTTTCCCGCAACAATTCGGCAATGTCTCCCAGCAGCAATTCATGAAAGCC
Organism: Segetibacter sp.; assembly: GCA_043733905.1. Classification (GTDB taxonomy): domain Bacteria; phylum Bacteroidota; class Bacteroidia; order Chitinophagales; family Chitinophagaceae; genus Segetibacter. The sequence continues at coordinate 2,812 of JAYTGA010000256.1, read as the reverse complement.
ATCAACAAAGTGCAGCCCTCCCTCATCCGCACCGAGGCCGACGAACTCACCTATCACTTCCATGTCATGGTGCGTTACGAGTTGGAAAAGAAGCTGATTGAAGGCGCCCTGCACACCAAAGACATCGCCGCTTACTGGAACGAAAGCTATCAAAAATACCTCGGCGTTACCGTGCCAGACGACAGGCACGGCTGCCTGCAGGATGTGCATTGGAGCCACGGCAGCTTTGGATATTTCGCCACCTACAGCCTCGGCAGTTTTTACGCAGCACAGTTTTGGAAACAGGCAAATATGGAAACACCCGCCCTGCAAACAACCATTGAAAACACAGGCGACGTATCCGGCTTACTCCATTGGTTGCGTGAACAGATACACACCCACGGCCGCTACTACAACAGCAACGACCTCTGCACCCGCATCACTGGCAAGCCGCTTGACAGCACTGTGTTTGTTGATTATTTGAGGAAGAAATTGTTGAGAGTATAACACATCACCCAAGTGAGTTTTTTTATTGTCCGGGCATTTAATTATCGGTTTTTTGTTGCGTCGTACCTTTTGTAGAAAATCTTTACGGGGGTTTTCCCACCCTATTCAATGTCCGCAATAAAATTCTCGTCAAATTTCTTTGATTCAGTCACAAAATAAATAGCAATAGCCGATGCAATACCAGCCAGCGCAGCAAAAATCAAAATGTTTTTCATCGTGTAAAATTTAAAGGATGTTTATTAACTAAAATTACGGTAAAAAACCATACCCCAAAACAGCATTTCCTTACTACCTTTCAAAAAATAAACAGTAATCAGTGGACAGTAAAACATCATTCTTAAATCATAATCCATAACTCATAACTCATAACTCTCTTGACTCCCCAACCCACCATCTGGCAAAAAATGGGTCTCCACGATTGGTTCCTAAAAAAGGAAGCCATCGCCACACCCAAAGAGGCACTAAGACTCACCCCCGACGATGTCTTCAAATACATTGTCGAGAAATTTCACGAATCCATTGCCCAGCTTTCATTTGCCAACCGCATCGTCTTTTTTCACGAATACATTGTCTGCTTCAATCCCGAAGATTACAACGAGTTCATGAACAACAAAAAGGGCATCTTCGGCCTCATCATCCACGAATCCGTCAAACAGTTTTACGAAGTGCTGAAGGGTTACAGGGAGCAGGGAAAAACAGTGGAACCCTCCAGTAACAAGTGGGTCTTCCGCTTCGTCTCCCACCCCGATTATGGCCGTGGCGACAAGAGTTTCATCGGCAAGTTGCTCCCCAACGCCGTGCAGCAACACGAAGAAAATCTCCGGGTCACATTCATCCCCCGCCAAACCGGCATCGCCGAAAGTTTCGACATCAGCGACGACATCCTCAAGGACTTCACCTTCTATAGCGAAGGCTATTACGAAGTCCCCTACCAGGAAAGTTTTGTCCTTCACGAAGATGCCGCCGCACTCGCCCAGTCCAAGGTCTTGGCCCGGTTCGAGACCATCGTCCCCGACCGTGAATATGTGGGCAAAAAGATAGAATATCTCATGAAAGACGAAGAGATAATTGTCACTGGAAAAGAAGATAGGAGAGACGGAAAAGGCATTTTCAAAATCCCTTCAGAGTGGGTCAACACGCCCCATTTGCGCATCCGTTTCAGCAAAGACGACAACCATTTTTACGTTGCTTCCTTCGGCGAAAAAACAATCCTAAACGAAGTCGAAATGCCCCTCAGCGAAACAAGCAATCCGCACTGGAAAGAACTCCCAATCAATTCCAAAATGGTACTCAACGGCATTGTCGGCATCAATATTTTCAAAGCATAAACAAACCATTCAATGAACAATCAAAGTAGTTTTCCCAAAGCGATTTCTTTTTTGCCGACATTCGTCCTTTGTTCAACATCGTTGTGTCACTCCCTTGTACTGCATCGCTTTATTCAGCTTTTTCCACCATATAGTAAACCAATACATAACCTAAACATTAAACTATAAACATTAAAATATAAACATTAAACCCTAAACCCTAAACCCCCAACTCTCAACTCTAAACATGAATGCAGTCCTTTCCATAGCGCTCTTACTCATTTGCATTCTGCTTCTCGCAGCCAGTTTTCTCGACATCAAAAATTCACATAAGCAATAATGGCCGACCACTACTTTGGCATATCAGACATTGGCAAAAAGCGCAGCAACAATGAAGACAGTTTCATTGCCGAAATGACTGTTGATGCAAAGTTCACTATCGCCTGTGTCATTGACGGTGTCGGCGGATATGAGGGTGGAGAAGTCGCAGCCCAGATTACCCATGATGCCATTTTGCAACAGTTGAAGCAACCATTCTCAAACCCGATTGATGCCATCAAACAATCGCTGAGAGTATCTAACACAGACATTTTCAACGAAAAGAACTCTTCCGGGGTAAACCCCAAAATGGCTTGCGTGGTTTCCTTTGCTTTAGTAGATGTTCCCAACAATCAATTTTATTACGGCCATGTCGGCGACACCAGGTTGTATTTGTTACGCGACCATTCGCTGGTCAAAATCAGCCACGACCATTCCTTCGTCGGCTTCCTCGAAGATGGTGGAAAGCTAAGCGAATACGAGGCCATGCACCACCCCAAACGCAACGAAATCAACCGTGCCTTAGGCTTTGCCACAGACATAAATGCCGATGAATACATTGAAACAGGCCAATCGCCATTCCTCCCCCGCGACATGCTTTTGCTCTGCACCGATGGCCTCACCGACCTCGTGGACAATGCCACCATGACAAGCATTTTAACCACCGAAAAAGATTTGCAGGCCAAAGCCACGGCACTCAT
>JAYTGA010000255.1:0-13917 GCA_043733905.1 Segetibacter sp. | reverse complement strand
AGGGACAATGCAGTTGCAAGTGCTCTCTATGGATGGCAAAATCATGCTCTCAAACAGCATCAACGCCGTTGAAGGTTCCATTTTGCGAAGCGTAAATATCAACAGCTTGCAGAAGGGCAATTATTTGCTAAAAGTAAGTACAACGGACAAAGATGAAAGTGTGGTGAGGTTTGAGAAGATGTGATGAAAGAGACTTGCTTATTAAGATGAACAAAGTTTACGCAGGTTTTAAGTAATGAGCATATTTGGAAACAGCTAAAAAAGAACCTGATTCAACAGGACTTTAGTGAATAGTCCTCATAATCTTTTCCGCATGAACCCTTGAATTTTCAATAAACAAGCGGTGGGTGTTCATTCCTCCGCAAATGACTCCGGCGACGTAAATGCCTTTAACATTCGTTTCCTGTGTTTCTTCATTTACTGTAGGGCAAAAAACTTCATCGTTACTTAATTCGATACCAATGCTTCGTAAAAAATCAAGGTTGGGTTTGTAGCCCGTCATGGCAATGACCCAATCGTTTTCAATGGTCACTAATCCATCGGGTGTCTGAATGTCCACTTCATGTTCTTTAATGGCAGCAATTGTTGAGTTAAAATAGGCCTTCACAGAGCCTTCGGCAATGCGGTTATCAATGTCCGGTTTCACCCAATATTTTACACGGTCGCTGATTTTATCGCCTCTCACAACCATTGTCACTTCTGCACCTTTGCGCCATGTTTCCAAAGCTGCATCTATTGCAGAATTGGCTGCCCCTACCACAAGCACTTTCTGAAAAGCATAGAAATGCGGGTCTTTGTAATAGTGCTTCACCTTTGGTAAATCTTCGCCAGGCGCATTTAGCAGGTAGGGTATGTCATAAAAGCCTGTGGCAATGACAATGGTTCTTGATTGATAAGTTGTCTTGGTAGTGGTGATGGCAAAAGCATTTGCTTCGCCAGCCACCGTTTTTACCTCTTCAAATAAGTGAATATTGAGACCTGCGGAAATGGCGACCCTCCTGTAATATTCCAATGCTTCCGGCCTGGTAGGTTTGGGATTGTTGCTGACAAATGGCACCCCGCCAATCTCAAGCCGTTCGCTTGTGGAAAAGAAGGTCATGTTTTGCGGATAGTGGTACAGCGAATTGACAACCGTTCCTTTCTCAATAATGACATAAGAAAGCCCCGCCTTTTTTGCCTCTAACCCACACGCAAGACCAATAGGCCCGCCGCCAATAATGATTACATTATACACCATGATGGTAAAGGTAAGAAGGAGTTGATAGTGATGAAAGAAACAGACTTGCTGGCAAATGTTTGTGAATGAAGGAGAATTTTTTTGCTTTGAAAATATATTTGCAGCAAAAGAGAAGATGATTATGAGCTTGCTTTTTTTGCTTTTCATTAATGCCCTGCATAATAATCATATCCTCTTTCAGCCCAGAAGTCTGGTGGTTTTTGGTTGCTGAAAAACATGGTTCCTATGCGTTTCAAATGCTTGATGCCATATTTTACAGGAATGATGAGCCGGAGGGGATAGCCCTGATTCATTGGCAATGTCTTGCCGTTCATTTCATAGCAAAGCAAAGTTTGTGGATGTAAGGCGCTCGGCATGTCTATGCCCACATAGTATTCTTTGTCGGGTGTTTGCAGGCCGACATATTTCATTTTGGACTCGGCATCCAGGTGATAATGATCTGCAAAAACCTTGAGCGGCACACCACCCCAATGTGTGACCTGGCTCCATCCTTCAATACATTTAAAATCAAAAACAATTTCTTTTTTAGATAGTTTTTTAATGTCGTCAAGCGATATGTGCAGTGTATCACCAGCAGCTTTTATCACTTCCAATTCCCAGCTTTGCTCATTCACACTATCGCGCAGTCCATCACTTCCATTCACTCTTACATTTTTGTCGGCAGCACTTAACGGATATTCTTTCACCAGTTTATTGTTGTCAAAAACTGTTGAGAAAACTTTTTCATTAAAATTTAATGCCCGCCTGAGTGGGCGTGGAGTGCCTGACAAATCAGGCTGGTGTTTGATGTGGTTAAAAAACCACCATCCGCCTGCAAGGCCAATGAGCAGGATGGCAAATGCAAACAACCTTTTTTTGCGAAGCGATTGCTCACTGATATTTTCCTCGGGTAACAAAGGTTTGCTCATGGTTCGGTTGTTTTAGGTGGTGCCGGAGAGGTGGTTTCAAATCCTGTAACCATTGCCTGGAAGTTGTTCCATCCGGTTTTAATGACCTGTGCAATGTGGATGAGAAAGAAAAGAACATAGCCAATGGTGAGAATAAAATGAATGACCCGTGCTGATTCGTAGCCACCACACAACCATGTAAAAAAGCTGAACTGAACGGGTTTGTAAATGGCAAGACCTGTGACCAATGAGCCAATGCCCATGACAATAATGGCGGAGTAAGCAATCCGTTGAGCCGCATTGTATTTCAGCATAGGTGGAGCCGTTTTACGAATATGCAAATCGTGAAGCAACACCAGCCATGCTTCTTTAAAACTTTTCCGGTTGGGCAGCAGAAGCCGCCATTGTCCCGAAAAAATGGTAAACAAAACGTAGAGCAATCCATTGATAGCGAACAACCACATGAATGCAAAATGCCAGTTCATGCCCTCTGCCAGGCGAAAAGGAATATTGAAAGTCTTATAAAAACTATCGGGGAAAAATTTAAGGATGACAGTTTTCCCAACGCCAATCTTATAAACATCGTTGGCCCAGTAAATGAGCAAGCCGCTCCATATCATGCAGGCCAGCACAGGAAAATTGACCCAATGAAACCAACGAATGGCCAGTGGATGTTTGTGTATGATTCGTTTCATGAGAGGAAGTTAAGACGAAGCAAGGAGACCCCATGAAATGGAATGATAAATTTTCATGAATTTTTTCATGAAAAGCCGATCATGAGTATTATATAAACTCATACCCAATATCCTTTCTGTAAGTCATTCCTTTAAAGGAAATATTTTTCAGGGTTAGCAAAGACTTGCCCACCGCTTCACCAATCGTGTTTCCAAACGATGTTACTGCCAGCACCCGGCCGCCGTTAGTCAAAATCTTATCATCACTTGCTTTTGTGCCGGAATGAAAGATAATGGTATCGCTACTACTCTGTGCATTTTGCTCAAGCCCGGCAATTTCAAAACCTGTCTTATAATCACCAGGGTAGCCGCTACTCACGGCAACCACTGTGCTGCAACTGCGACTGTCGAATACAATGGTTTGTTCGTGTAAATTTCCATCGTATAGACACTTGCACAATGCCACCAGGTCATTTTTAAGCCGGGGCAGCACCACTTCAGTTTCCGGGTCGCCCATGCGGCAGTTGTATTCTATTAAATAAGGTTCATCATCTACTTTTATCAGACCAAAAAACACAAACCCTTTATAAACCAGTTGTTCTTTGCAAAGGCCGTCAATAGTGGGTTTGATTATTCGCTCCACCACTTTTTTCATAAACAATTCATCAGCAAATGGTACAGGACTCACACAGCCCATGCCGCCGGTATTTGGCCCGGTGTCGCCCTCCCCAATCCGCTTATAGTCTTTGGCATGACCAATCACTTTATAGTCTACACCATCGGTCATTACAAAAATACTCACCTCTATTCCTTTTAGAAACTGCTCTACTACTACACGGCTTCCAGCTTCGCCAAATTGCCTGTCTTTGATCATAGAAGTAAAAACGTTGACCGCTTCTTCATTGCTTTCGCAAATGACCACGCCTTTGCCCGCCGCCAGCCCATCTGCTTTCAGCACAATGGGCAATGTGTGTGTGGCTAAATATTTTTCGCCTTCGGCAAATGTGTCCGCCTCAAAAGCCTGGTACGATGCCGTGGGAATGCCGTGCCGCTTCATAAATTTTTTGCTGAAAGCTTTGCTACCTTCCAATTGCGCTGCCTGCTTAGATGGGCCAATGACCAGTATGTTTTGCAACTCTTCATCGTTTTTGAAATAATCATAAATGCCTGCCACCAGGGGGTCTTCGGGTCCTGCTATTACCATATTTATTTTTTCTGCTTCGCAAAATGTTTTGATAGCATCAAAGTCCAGAACACTTATGTCAATGTTGGTTCCAAGGGTTGCAGTGACTGCATTGCCTGGAGCAATGAAGAGGGCAGAGCAAAGAGTGCTTTGTTTTATTTTCCAGGCAAAAGCATGTTCACGGCCACCGCTGCCAAGTAGTAATATGTTCATGTCAGGTAAGTTTTTATAGCACTATTTTTCACGAAAGTATTATAGTTTTTGCCGGATAGTTATGTGCATTGCTGAATAATGAAAAAAAGTAGAAGAGTGCGACGCAACGATGACTAATTGTAGTAATACCGCCGGGCTCAAAAAAAAAACGATTGCATACCTTCTCAACAACCAATCAGATTTATCACTATTTTGCTAAACAATTTTTTTACTAACCCAACTATAAAAAAGAAAACGACAAAAAAGTTATGAGTAACATAACCCCCATGGATGAAGCATTGCTGGAGGCCGTTCCCACACGAAAGGGCCACCCGAAAGGATTGTATGTACTGTTTGCCACAGAGTTTTGGGAACGCTTTAGCTACTATGGAATGCGAGCCATTTTCGTCTTGTTTATGACGAACAAATTATTGTTCGACAAAGCTTATGCTTCCAACATTTACGGCAGTTACACAGGTCTTGTTTATCTCACACCGCTCATTGGCGGCTATGTGGCCGACCGCTATTGGGGCAACCGCAGATCTATTTTCGTCGGCGGACTTTTAATGGCCGTGGGACAGTTCATTATGTTTGCTTGTGCATCGTTGCCACAGGGTTCAGGTACTGCACCAATTTTATTATGGACAGGTCTGGCTTTTCTCATTTTCGGAAACGGATTTTTCAAGCCCAACATTTCCACCATGGTAGGGCAATTGTATCCTGAAGGTGACAACAGCAAGAAGGACGGAGCCTACACCATCTTCTATATGGGTATCAATGCCGGGGCCTTTGTCGCACCACTTGTCTGCGGATATTTAGGTGAAAATGTGGACTTCAAATGGGGCTTCTTCTCGGCAGGTGTCGGCATGTTGATCAGCCTTGTCATTTTCTATTTTACAAAAGACAAGTACGTTGTGTCACACACCGGAGAGCAGTTGGGTGTAGGTGCAAATAAGCTAAGAGATACCTCCGTTTCTGAAACTGGCGAAACAGGGTTTAGTACAAAGCAAATTGTTATTCTTATCGCCTCTATTGTTGCAGCATTTTGCGTGATTCATTATAAATTTGAAGTGGACATCTGGGGGTCGGCCATTTATGGAATGACTCTATGCTTGCCTTTTGCCATTTTAACCGATCGCTCTCTTACTACTATAGAAAGGCAGCGTTTGTGGGTCATCGTTATCATTATGCTGTTCGTTGTTTTCTTCTGGATGTGTTTTGAACAAGCGGGTGCATCTCTCACCTTTTTTGCAGATGAACAAACCGACAGACATGTTTTAGGATTTGTGATGCCGGCAAGTGCTTTCCAAAGTTTCAATGCAGGCTTCATCGTCATTCTGGCACCAATCTTTGCTATCATGTGGGAGAAGTTGGCAAAGAAAGGATTTGCCCCTCCTGCACCTATGAAACAAGCGATGGGCCTGGGTTTTCTTGCACTTGGATTTTTGTTCATTGCATTTGGAACCACGGCAGATCCGGCTATCAAAGTAAGTATACTCTGGCTCACCGGTCTTTATTTTCTGCACACAGTTGGTGAGCTTTTTTTAAGCCCCATTGGTCTCTCAATGGTCAATAAGCTAACACCCGGACGATTCACTTCGCTTATGATGGGTATCTGGTTCATGGCGATTGCTACAGGAAATAAACTGGCAGGAACAATGAGTTCTCTTTATCCAGACCCGAAGTCAACTGCTCCGCATCCTGTTTTTCTTGGAATAACAATTGATAACCTTCACACCTATTTTATGATATTCGTAGGCTTTGCCGGTGCCGCTGCTGTTATACTTTTCATCCTGTCTTTTTGGTTGAAAAAATTAATGCACGGTCTAAGCTGATTCGTTACAAATTTCTTTGTAAAAGGCGATTCATTTTTGAGTCGCCTTTTTGATTGGAGGAAATGATTTGCGTAGATTTGAGTTAAAATATGCGTTATGGAAATGGCAGCTTTAATGAATAAGATTAATAAAATGCCTCCTTTTTATCAAAAGGTAATAGAGGATTATGTAAATCATGTGTATGAAAGCAACATTGAGAAACCTTCAATAAAGCAGGAAGATTTATCAAAGGAAGAAATGCCCCTTTTCGGTGCTTTTAAAGGGAAGATTTGGATGAGTCCGGACTTTGATGAACCATTAGAAGACCTCAAAGACTACATGTAATGCCGCAATATTTATTAGATACACATACACTTGTCTGGATGCAGAATGACGATTCTACTATCCCCGTTAAACTTAAAAATCTTTTGTCTTCACCCGATGCTCAGTTATCAATCAGCATTGTTTCCCTTTGGGAAATGGTTATAAAAAATCAACTGGGAAGATTGGATTTAAAATTTTCTCTGTCAGATAATTTTAAATACTGCACCAAAAATAGAATTGTGATTAAGCCTATCTTACCTGATTATCTCGAAGTGTATCATTCACTTCCACTCATTCACCGCGATCCTTTCGATAGAATGATTATAGCTACAGCAATCTTTGATAATATTGTGCTTGTATCAAAAGATGGAGAAGTCTCAAAGTATCCTGTGACCGTCATCTGGTAACCTTACAAAACAAAACCACCTTCCAACCCATGAGCGAATCCCAATTCAAACCCTTTGTTTCACCTGAAACAAACATGAAAGAATTTACCTTCAAAGCAATCCTGACGGGTTGCATATTTGGTATCATTTTTGGCGCAGCCACTGTTTACTTAGCACTCAAAGCTGGTTTAACCGTTTCAGCTTCCATCCCTATCGCTGTCATGAGCATTCTGCTTGGGAAAATTTTTCTGAAGACAACTATTCTTGAAAACAACATCATTCAAACCACCGGTTCTGCCAGTGAAAGCATAGCTGCGGGAGTTGTATTCACCTTGCCTGGTTTCCTCTTTTTAAGCGATCCATCCAGTGCGGCTTACTTCAATTATTTCACCATATTGATACTCGCCATTTTCGGCGGCATCCTCGGAACATTGATGATGATTCCTTTGCGAAAAGCATTGATTGTAAAAGAGCATGAAACACTTCCATACCCCGAAGGCACTGCCTGTGCCAGTGTGTTGAAAGCAGGGGAGAAGGGCGGAGATTTGGCTAAAGTCGCCTTGGGCGGGGTTGCCTTTGCGTTTGTGTATGCCATGTTGCAAAAGATATTTCACGTCATTGCTGAAGTGCCTTTTTGGGCTACCAAACAAACCAACAAATTTTTCCCTTCGGCAAAAATCAGTGGCGAGATTACCCCGGAATACATGGGTGTCGGCTACATCATCGGGCCAAAGATTGGCGGTATTTTGGTAGCAGGAGGCGTGTTGAGTTGGTTTGTGCTGATACCGCTGTTGTCGTCATTAGTACCGCCCGATGTGATTGCTGCACAGCAAATGAAACTGGGGTATTTGATAACAATGGCAAGTGCCGGTGGCAAAGGCGGTTGGGATCCTGTCGCTCATACTTTCACTGATTATTCGGCAGCCATTTACTTTGCTTACATCCGGCAGATTGGTGCAGGGGCTGTGGCTGCAGGCGGTTTCATTACATTGTTCAAAACCATTCCTACCATCATTTCTTCTTTCAAAGGGAGCATTGGTTCACTCAAAAAAGATGGAACAGAAGCCACCACTATTGCCAGAACAGAAAGAGAACTTTCCATAAAAATAGTTGGGATAGGCAGCATTGTGTTGGTGTTGTTAATGACTGTCCTGCCGCAAATACCCGGCGATGGCATTGGCAGCAAACTATTGGTTGGCTTGCTGGTGCTGATATTCGGGGCATTTTTTGTCACGGTTGCTTCCCGTATCGTTGGCTTGATTGGTTCTTCTAATAGTCCCATCAGCGGCATGACTATCGCTACCATTATGGGAACTTGTTTGGTATTCATCGCTGTCGGCTGGACGGGCAAAGTCTATGAACCAATGGCTTTGGTGGTGGGTAGTATGATTTGTATTGCTGCCGCAAATGCAGGCGCTACTTCACAGGATTTAAAAACAGGATACTTAATCGGGGCTACGCCAAAATACCAGCAGATTGCGTTGTTCATAGGCGCAATTGTTTCTTCAATAGCCATTGGTGCAACTGTCAAAATCCTTGACACGCCCACACAGGAGATGCTGGCTCAAGGCATTCATCATGCCATCGGTACAGATAAATATCCAGCTCCACAAGGCACGCTGATGGCAACTTTGATCCGTGGCATTTTATCATTCAACCTCGACTGGCAGTTTGTATTGGTCGGCGTTTTCATTGCTTTTGTAATGGAGCTGTGCGGCATCAAGGCATTGAGTTTCGCCATTGGTATTTACCTGCCATTGAGTACCACATTTCCAATCTTTATAGGCGGTGCCATCCGTGGCATTGTTGACTGGCGAAAGAAAAGCAAAGGCGAACAAGTGCACGGCGAGGAAGAAGACCTGGGCAAAGGCAATCTTTTTGCAACAGGATTAGTAGCAGGCGGCGCATTGGCAGGTGTCATGGTCGCTATTTTATCAGTCAATGAAAATGTAACAAAAGTGATAGAAGGATGGAGTATAGAACACGGATTGAGCAGTTTATTAGGTGGCGAAAATGCTTTCTATCTGCTCGGAGCTATTTTCTTTCTATTAATGGGGGTTGTGTTGTATAAAATTGCAATGAAAAAAAATGAGGCAATAGGAGATGCGTAAATGAACACATGTCAGGAAACTGTTCATAAAAATTAATAATTCTCTTTGCCTATGCGCTGTTGTATTTTTAACTAATAATACTCCGCTCAATTCTGAATCCTTCCTTCATTTTTTCATTATCATTGCAATCCTATTTTCTCTAAAAATTAAAAGTAACTATGAAAAAAATATCCTTGGTATTGCTGACGGCCACTCTTGTATTAAATGCCTGCAAAAACCATGAAACCACCAACAAGACCGACTTTCTTGCCAACAATATTGACACAACTGTCAGCCCTGCCACAGATTTTTTTGACTATGCTGAAGGTAATTGGGTCAAACACACAGACATTCCCGCCGATGAAAGTTCGTGGGGCATTGGCAACCTGGTGAAAGAAGAAATTTATAACAGGCTTCGCAAAATAAATGAAGAGGCAAAAGATAAAAACGCCACCAAGGGCGTGGAGCAGCAAATCGGTGATTTCTGGTCGAGCGGCATGGACAGCCTGGCGATTGAAAAGCAAGGCATCAGCCCGCTGCAACCGCAGTTGGACAACATCCGCAACATCAAAACTATAGATGACCTGCTCAACGAAGCCGCCGATCTTCACAACAAAGGAATTAACGTACTCTTTGGCGACTATGTGGCGCAGGACGATAAAAACAGTTCTGCTTATGCCTACATGATGAGCCAGGGCGGGCTGGGCTTGCCAAACCGCGATTATTATTTCAACACTGATACAAGAACTGAAGGTGTTCGCAAGGCATACAAAATTTACCTGGTCAAGACATTCATGCAACTGGGAAATGACAGTGCAACCGCTCTGAAGTTTGCAGCTAATGTTTTTAATCTTGAAAAAAGGTTAGCCAATAGTAGCCGTAAACTTGCCGCCCTCCGCGATCCATATAAGAACTACAATAAAATGGATTTGACTGCTTTAAACAAAATGGCCGGCAATGTCAACTGGACAAATTATTTTAAAAATATTCATGCACAAAAAGTGGATTCGGTCATTGTGGGCCAGCCAGAGTTTTACACAACTTTGAACAATGAACTTAAAAGCACATCTATTGAAGATTGGAAAAATTACATGCGTGTAAAACTCATTTCCGGCAATGCTCCTTATCTCGACAATAAAACGTTTGACAATTTTTTTCAGTATAGGAAAACACTCACAGGTGCCACCGCTCCACGCCCAAGATGGAAACGGGTGATTGATGCCGAAGAAGATGCCATGGGCGAGGCTCTGGGGCAAATTTTTGTAAAAGAATACTTCAACGAAAATGCCAAAAAACGGTATTCTGATTTGGTAGAAAATATTCGGGAGGCTTACAAAGACCGCATCAACAAACTGCAATGGATGAGTGACAGCACCAAGAAAAAGGCACTTTACAAACTGAGCAAAATAACCAGGAAAGTGGGCTACCCCGATAAGTGGAAAGACTTTAGTGCATTGAAGATTGATCGTGGTCCTTTGGTTCTTAATATGCAACGGGCCAACGAATGGTGGCACAATCATATGATCAGCAAACTGGGTCAACCCATTGACAGAACTGAATGGGATATGATGCCGCAGGAGTGGAATGCCTATTATAATCCAAGCAATAATGAAATTGTTTTGCCTGCCGGCATTTTTGCCGTACCCGGCATGAAAGACCAGGATTTGGACGATGCTTTTGTGTATGGTTATGCTGGTGCCAGCACCATTGGCCACGAGATCACACACGGCTTTGACGACCAGGGAAGACAATATGATGAGCAAGGGAACCTGCACAACTGGTGGGGCGACGGCGATGCAAAACAGTTTGGTGAAAGAGCTAAAAAAATCATTCTCCAGTTCAGTGAATACATGCCTGTTGACACTTTGCACATCAATGGCGAAGCTACACAGGGCGAAAATATTGCTGATCTTGGCGGAGTATTGTTAGGTTTGGATGCTTTCAAGAAAACGGATACTTACAAAAGCGGGAAAACGATCAGCGGTCTCACACCGCTTCAGCGTTATTTTCTCGGCTATGCTTATAGCTGGATGTTTAAGATTAGAAAAGAAACCCTGGCAAACCGCATTATGACAGATGTACATTCACCCGCTAAGGAAAGAGTCAACGGTCCGGTCGTTAACATTGCAGAGTTTTATGAGGCATTTCATATAAAGTCAGGCGACAAAATGTATCGTCCTGATAGTGCAAGAGTCAATATTTGGTAGGCGATTGGAAGTTTTTTTGCAAAAGCTAAACTCCCTGTTTTTATCTGTGGTTAAACTCGGGGGTTTCTCTTTGGTAAAATGATAAAAGCATTGGTATTTTTTTAAAGAAAAATGACCAATGCTTTTTTATTTCCTCAATATTTATCTACTCTGTTGTTGCAAAAAATGGCTAATTTGCCGCCCGTTTCTTTCTTAAAATTACAACCACGATTCAAACCATAAATTGTTACTATGGACTTCAAACAAATTCAGGAATTAATAAAAATAATAAACAAAAGCAGCATCGGCGAACTCAGCATTGAAGATGGAGAGTTCAAAATAACGATTAAGCAAAAAGAAGAGCCTGCACAAATGTTTGCAGCCATGCATTCTCAGCCCATGCCTTCTTACATGCCATCGCCCATGAGTTTGCCACAGGCTCAGTCCCCACAGTCTTTGCCGCCCACCACCACCTCGGGCACCGGCGCAGAAGCACCTCCTAAGCAGGCAGACAATCTACTTACCATTAAAAGCCCCATGATTGGCACATTCTACCGCAGCGGAGGTCCCGACAAACCAGCTTTCGCAAACATTGGCGACGAAGTGACCCCAGGCAAGACTGTCTGCATCATCGAAGCCATGAAGCTCTTCAATGAAATTGAAAGTGAAATAAAAGGCACCATCGTCAAAGTATTGGTTGACGATGCCAGCCCGGTAGAGTACGACCAGCCACTGTTTTTGGTGGAACCTTGATCAATGGCTCAATGTGAAAATTGCTCAATGTGAAAATGATAAGCGTATCAATCTGAGTTGTTGATTACCCAATTATAAAAAAAATGAAGAAAGAATTGTTTGATAGTAACCCTATCTTAAAACTGTCTTTTGATTTTGCCTTAATGGTTATAACTTATTGTGAGCAGTTGGAACATGAGAAGAAGTATATTATAGCCCGACAACTTTTAAAATCCGGAACATCCATAGGGGCAAATGCGATGGAGGCTCAAAACGGAGAGAGTAAGGCTGATTTTATTCACAAAATGAAAATTGCTGCTAAAGAGGCTGAAGAGTCCCAATATTGGTTGTGGCTTTGTGAATATTCGAAATCTTATCCCGACTGTGTCAGTCTTAAAAATAAACTTGAAGAAATTAATAAAGTCCTTGGAAAAATTCTTTCAACTTCAAAGAAAAATATCGTTTGATCAGAACCAAAATTTTAGCCATTTTTCAATTTTGATTTAAAAAGTCAAGTATAATTTGAACAATTTTCAAATTAGCAAATACAAAGCAAGTACGGTTTTGTTTGAATGATTTTCAAATTGAGCCATTTTCAAATTTTCAAATTAATTTCATGTTCAAAAAAATATTGATAGCCAACCGTGGTGAAATTGCCCTTCGTGTCATTCGTACCTGTCGGGAAATGGGGATTAAGACAGTTGCGGTTTATTCCACTGCCGACAAAGACAGCCTCCATGTAAAGTTTGCTGATGAAGCCGTTTGTATTGGCAAGCCGCAAAGTTCGGAGTCATATCTCAACATTCCCCACATCATGGCGGCGGCGGAAATTACTAATGCCGATGCCATCCATCCCGGTTATGGTTTCCTAGCGGAAAATGCCAAATTTTCTCAGATTTGCCAGGATCATGGCATTAAGTTCATTGGCCCCACGCCGGACATGATTAATAAAATGGGGGACAAAATAACCGCTAAAGACACCATGATAAAAGCCGGTGTGCCAGTCGTACCCGGTGGAAAAGGTCTCTTGGAGAGTGTGGAGGAAGCCAAGACCCAGGCGAAAGAAGTAGGCTATCCCGTGATATTAAAAGCGACTGCAGGCGGCGGCGGCAAGGGTATGAGGGTTGTGCATGAAGAAAGTGAATTGGAAAATGCCTACAACACGGCAAGGCAGGAAGCCGGAGCCTCGTTTAAAAACGATGGAGTTTACATGGAAAAATTTGTGGAAGAACCACGCCACATCGAAATACAAATAGCTGGTGACCAATATGGCAATGTATGCCACCTGAGCGAACGCGATTGTTCCATTCAGCGCCGCCATCAGAAACTGGTAGAAGAAAGCCCTTCGCCATTCATGACCCATGAATTAAGGCAGAAAATGGGAGATGCCGCCATCAAAGCTGCATCGGCCATTAACTACGAAAGTGTTGGTACCATTGAGTTCCTGGTGGACAAACACCGCAATTTCTATTTCATGGAAATGAATACCCGCATCCAGGTAGAGCATTGCGTGACGGAAGAAGTTATCAGTTTTGACCTCATCAAAGAACAAATAAAAATAGCCGCTGGCGAACGCATCAGCGGCAGAAACTACGAGCCAAAGATGCACGCCATAGAATGCCGCATCAATGCCGAAGATCCTTATAATGATTTTCGCCCAAGCCCCGGCAAAATAACTGTGCTTCATACACCCGGCGGACACGGCGTTCGTGTGGACAGCCATGTCTATGCAGGCTATGTTATTCCACCCTATTACGATAGCATGATCGGTAAACTTATCACTATAGCTCAAACCCGGGAAGAAGCCATAGACACCATGTACAGGGCATTGAGTGAGTATGTGATAGAAGGCATTAAAACGACTATTCCTTTCCACTTGCAACTGATGCAAAACAAAGATTTCCGCAGCGGGAACTTCACAACCAAGTTTTTAGAAACGTTTGAAATGCAATAGAAATGGGTCATTTTAAGCGCAGTCTAATAAATGAACAGCATGAATTCAGACGTTAATTTTTATTTTAACAAAGCAGGACAATGGCAGGAAGAATACAGGAAACTAAGATCAATCATTCTAAGTTGCCAGGGTGCTGAAAATGAATGTCTGACCGAAGAACTGAAATGGGGACATCCATGCTACACACTGCCTGCCGCTGCAGACGGGAAAAAAAGAAACATTGTTTTAATACATGGATTTAAAGACTATTGTGCAGTC
>JAYTGA010000254.1:0-8914 GCA_043733905.1 Segetibacter sp. | reverse complement strand
AATTGTTCCACTTCGTAAATTAAAACGCAGCATTTCTTAAAACCTATAAGGTTTCCAAAACCTTATAGGTTTTTTTATGGGGCAAAATGACCTGATGATTGTCATGTTGCCAACCCTGTAGAAGCAACTAACTTTACGCCATCATTTTTCATAATTATTTATGATGGCAAAACTGGTCATTCCCCTTTTCATCGTTCTCTTCTTTTCTATTTCCTGCAAAAACAAACAGGAAAAAATAAAACCTACAGAAGAGAAAATAACAGAGTCCGTCTATGCTTCCGGCATTGTCAAAAGCACCAACCAATACCAGGTTTTTTCTACCACCAACGGACTGATCGCAAAACTGTATGTAACGGAGGGGGACATTGTAAAAAAGGGTGACCCCATCATGCGATTGATTAACACCACTGCGCAACTGAACACAGAAAATGCACGGCTGTCTGCCAACTATGCTTCTGTTACCTCCAATGCAGAAAAACTGCGTGAACTGAAAATAAACATGGATCTGGCAAAAACAAAAATGCTAAACGATGCTTCGTTATTGCAGCGGCAAAGAAACCTCTGGTCGCAACAGATAGGCAGTGCAAACGATGTGGACCAACGGGAACTTGCTTACAAAACATCGTCAAATGCTAATGAAGCAGCTACACTTCGGTATATCGAATTGAAAAGGCAAATTAATTTTCAACAGCAGCAAGCACTTAAAAACCTGGAAATTGCAAAAACACAGGCCGGTGATTTCACCATAAAAAGCGAAGTAAACGGCAAGGTCTATACTGTGCTGAAAGAGCAGGGAGAATTGGTGACACCGCAAAGTCCGGTGGCTGTGATTGGCGATGCACAAGGCTTTAAACTGGAGTTGCAGGTGGATGAATATGACATAGCAAGGGTGAAGCCCGGACAAACAATCGTGCTGACAATGGACAGCTACAAAGGGCAAGTGTTTGAAGCCGCTGTGCAGAAAATAAACCCGTTGATGAATGACCGCAGCAAGTCATTTACCATAGATGCTGTTTTTACCAAAGCACCTCCTACGCTTTACCCCAACCTGACCTGCGAAGCCAACATTGTTATTTTGCAAAAAGAAAAAGCACTCACCATTCCACGCAACTGCCTGCTGGCAGGTGATTTTGTTTTACTGGAAAACAATGAAAAAAGAAAGGTAACGACCGGGCTGAAAGACTATCAGAAAGTGGAAATGACAAGCGGCCTGTCTGCCGGCGACATCATCATTAAGCCTGCACCATGAACCTTAAACTCATCTTTCGCATAGCCAAAGCATTGCTGCTGGCCCGTTGGAAGCAAACATTGATCGCGGCCATAGGGGTCACATTCAGCATTACCATGTTCATTGCGCTGCTCAGTTTCATGACCGGTCTTAATGATTTATTGGATGGATTAATACTCAACCGCACACCCCACATCCGCCTTTTCAACGAAATAAAACCAAGCGCCAATCAGCCCATTAACCTGGCAACGGATTATAAGGGTCACTACAATTTCATCAGCAGTATTAAGTCTGGCAACAGCCGGCAGGAGCTATACAACAGTGCAGCCATAATGCAAGCATTGCAAAGCGATCAGCGGGTGCTGGGCATTGCTCCAAAGATCATTGCACAGGTATTTTTTAACGATGGCAGCATAGACATTACCGGCGTGGTGAGCGGCATTGACGTGGATGCGGAAAGCAGGCTGTTTCATTTCAATGATTATATTATTGGTGGCACAAACACCGACCTTAGCAAGATACCCAACAGCATTATATTGGGCAAAGGACTGGCGGAAAAATTGCTGGCCAACATAGGCGATGTGGTGCAGATCACCACATCCAAAGGGGAACGTTTTCCGCTTAAGATGGTGGGAGTTTTTCAATCCGGCATACAGGAGTTTGATAAGGTGCAAAGCTTTGCCTCCATTGCAACAGCACAAAAAATATTGGGCAAACCATCCAGCTATATCACCGACATACAGATCAAACTTCACGACCTGAAAGCCGCTCCTGCAATGGCAAAAGAATATGCCCAGCTCTATGGGTGCGATGCCGAAGACATACAAACAGCCAACTCGCAGTTTGAGACCGGTAGCAGCATCAGAACGTTGATTTCCTACACTGTTGGCATCACACTGCTGATTGTGGCGGGGTTTGGCATTTACAACATTCTCAACATGATGATCTATGAAAAAATGGACACCATCGCCATCCTTAAAGCGACCGGTTTTGCAGGCCGCGATGTGAAGCGAATATTCATTGTCATCGCCCTTACTATCGGCTTCTTTGGCGGGTTGGCAGGCTTGCTGTTTGGTTTTGGTTTGTCGGCCATCATAGACCAAATACCTTTCAACACGGCAGCATTGCCCACTGTCAAAACCTATCCCATCAATTACAAGGCGGTTTACTATTTTATTGGGGCTATTTTCTCGCTAATTACAACATACTTTGCTGGTTGGTTTCCATCGCAGAAAGCGAGTAAAATTGATCCTGTCATCATTATAAGGGGCAAATAATCATGAGCGAAACCATCCTGCAAGCCACCAACATCAGCAAGGTGTTTTTCGATGCACCTTCGGTCAGAATATTGAGCGATGTGAACCTGTCCATCAGCAAGGGGGAGTTTGTCGCCATCACAGGCAAGTCGGGTTGCGGCAAGTCAACATTGCTCTACATTCTAAGCACAATGGACACCGACTACCAGGGCGACCTCTACATAGATGGTGAACCTATGCGCAACAAAAAGGAACCGCAACTGGCGCTGGTTCGCAACCAAAAGATTGGCTTTGTCTTCCAGTTTCATTATTTGCTCAACGAGTTTAGTGTGTTGCAAAACGTGATGCTGCCCGGCCTGAAACTAAAGCAATATGCAGAAAAAGAAGTGGCCGAACGGGCTATGCAAAAGCTGACAATGCTGGACATAGCCCACCTTGCCAATAAGAATGCAAAGCAACTTTCCGGCGGAGAGAAACAGCGGGTGGCCATAGCCCGTGCCCTCATCAACGATCCACACATTGTGATGGGCGACGAACCCACAGGCAACCTCGATAAAAAAAACAGTGAGATTGTGTTTGATATTTTTAAAGAACTGGCAGAAAAACTGAACCAAACACTCCTCATTGTCACCCACGACGAATCCTTTGCCAGCCGCACCCACCGCATCATCAAGATGGAAGATGGGAAGATTATTTGATTAAGGGATTTGATAAATAAAGTTTTTAGTAAACTCATTTTTTTCAACCGTAAGGGTTGAGTTTGTAACTGTTGATTTTGCAAAACCAACAGCAACCATATTTTCAATAAGCGCAAAAAATAAAGTGCATAAAAAAAGGTTACTCATTGTTTGAATAACCTTTGTGTTTGATAGCCACACGTCAAGCTTTTAAAACCCTAAACCCTCAACTCTCAACTTCTTCACCCCTTTTTTCCTCTCCGTCTGCCATTGCTGGTTTTACCATAACCCACTGCCACGCTGATCATTTGGCTGACCACTATTTGGTCGTGTGGGCCAATAGCGGTTGCCTGCAATGTCACGGTAGTGCCGGGAGTAAGACCTGTAATGATGGCTGAGCACTGAGATGTAAACTTAAAACTCCAGTTTGTGTTTACAATGCCATTGCCTTCGGTAAATGCAAATGCACTTGCCCTTACTGCAGACTGCGCATCAAACGACACAACCAGTTCGCCGGCATTCTGACCCGGATCTCCGCCAAAGTTGACAATAGATCCCAACACCTGCTTGGTGCGGGTGTCTTTGCTCAGCTTAAAGCCTGAACTGTTCAACAATTCACGGCTACCGTTGGCCTCCGTGTTCACTCCGCTCAGTAGCTCTTTCATAGCCGCTTCCAGTACCTGCTTGGCCGCCTGCGCAGCATCCTTCTCGCTGTTGCTGCCGCCTTTGCTTTGCTGGTACAAGGTGTTGCAAGTGCCATACGCGTCTTCCACGCTTTTCAATTTGGCATCTACGGTCTTAAACTTACCGTTTTTCTTCATCAAAGTAATGACCGTGCCTGCACGATCAAGTACAACTCTGTATGACTTTTTTGAAAAGTCATTTAAGGCTTTGGTGTTTCCTGTTTTCATTTTTTACGATGGTTTTAGGAAGGTGAGTAAATAAAGTTTCAAACAAATTATTTGAAACCGGGTACACAGATTAAACGACTGTTTTGCTTTATTATTATTTTCCGAAAAAAATCTTTTCAACTATTTAGCAATGAAATCAACAAAGCCATGTACACACACTAAACGATTCATTTCAGCCATTATTACTTTTCAGAAAATATTTTGAAAGAACTATTTAGTCATGCAGTCATTTAGCCATGCTGCACAGAAAACGAATCTTTTGCGGCATTATTGCATTTCCAGATTTTTTTAAAAGAACTAATTACTAAGCCCTACACAAAACAGTGTACACAGAGTCAAACGATTGGTTTCAGGCTTTATTACTTTTAAGGTAGAGTTTTAAAAGAAATATTTTTGTTTGAAAATAAAATGTATTTTTATAAAAGAAATACACTTCCAATATCCCCACAGTTTTTCACGCAAATGTCCTTGACCTATGCATAGTCAACTGCTATCAAACGCAGTAATAGCAGGGGTTTTAGAATAAAAAGATCAACCGGTTAATTATGATAAGAGAGGCATCTCATGTAGTAGAAGTGGCATTATCAAGACATAGAAGTGGCATTATCATCTAGTAGAAGTGGCATTATCATCTAATAGAAGTGGCATTAGCAAGAAGTAGAAGTTGCATTAGCAAGAAGTAGAAGTTGCATTATCATCTAGTAGAAATGGCATTAGCAAGTAATTGAAGTGGCCTTAGCATGATGTTGAAGTGGCAGTTTGCATACATGAATATAGACGTAAGCTTACATGCTAATGGCACATAGCTTATTTGCGTATGGCAAAAAGATATGAAAACAACAGAGCGCTATTTGCATGTTAGCAACGACAAACTAATAACAATAAAAAGCACTTCAGACGACCTTTATGGAAATTATTGCAAATGATTTGGATTAAAATTAAACGTAAGAATAAATAAATGCTGAAAGTGAAAAAAGCATTCATAATCAGTGTAAAAAAATATTTTGAATTTCATATAATTTCGTAAAGCACCGCGTTATTGCAAACTCGCGGCGGCATTCCAACTTAAAAAATTTAGACTTCTAATGAGCAATTCTTTCGTGCAAATTAGACCATTATAAATTCTACCTTTTGACAAGTTCTTTTAAATAAAATCAAAAAAAATATACATGGCACAGATTAAAACTAAAAAGATTCATAAGGTTTTATTCTTTATTTTATCAATTGGTATGCTTGCACCGTGGGTAGTTGTTATTTTAGACCTTTTAAATAAAGATCTTCAAAATCCTGAAATATACCATCATATAGCAGATGCAGTTGCAATTTCCGCTGCTTTATTTGGGCTTTCTTTTGCTGTAAAACAAAAATTAGACACTGAGAGTCTTCAAAGAAATACTGATAATTTACAAAACTTGGTTTCTAAATTATCTATAAGTACTGAAGGAGTTCAATTGCTTGTTTCTGAATTATCTAAAAGTACTGAGGGAGTTCAATTACTCATATCTAATGTATCAAAAAAGGCATCCGAAATTGCTGAGGCTACTTCCACACGTTTTGTAGAGATTTTTCCTAAGAACGTTGCTGCAATTTGTAACTTAATCAAAAACACCAAAAAAGATTTAATCATCGTATCTGATTTTGCAGGTTATGCGCATTACTCCGACCCAGAAGCATTCTTCGAATACAGACGCTCACTTGAATTACTCGCTCATAATAAAATGATAAGTGTTACCATGATTGTCTATGATGACATCAGAGCTAATGAAGCCATGCAAGCTCAACTTGAAGCAATGAACAAACTTGACTGGAAATCTTTTGCTGAAGAACAGATTAAATTGCCTTATGCAAAGGAAAATCCAGTGCAAACGGAAAAAGCACTTAAAAGCCCAGAAGCATTTGCTGCTATGCTTGAAGAAAATGAAAATGAAATCCGCCATTCATTAAGCAAAAATCAGATTAAAATCGGAAGAACATCAAAATATATTCCTGTTTATCTTTGGATAAGTGATTACGAAGCTGCAATCATGTCCTTTATAGGCAGTAACCCAAATGCTCTTGAATATTCTTTTCACACAAAGGATCACAAATTAATAGAAGCATTGCAACAATTCGTCAACGATATTAAAGTAAGTAAGGGAGTAAAATGGGAAAATTAAAAAATAAGTCTGTACCAAATTAAAAAATAAATTTAATAATCACACATGTATGAAACCAAAATTCACACTTCCAGTTTTTTTATTTCTATTGTTTTGTTTTTTGATTGCTTCAAGGGACACTTTAATATTTGTATTTCTTGAAGAAAAAAAAATTGAGGCTCCTTTTATGCTATTTATTTTTGCAATTTCAGCAACAGTGTTTACTTGGATTGTCCAAATTTACAATTCAAAAAAAATTAGCTTCATTAAAATATATGTTGATTCAACTCCCAAAAATCGCATTAAATTCATCAAACTATCAATAGCTACACTTTTAGTTTATGTTATTACTATTTATGGAATAAGTGTGCTTTCACCAGGCATCTTAAATTTTGCTGAATATGGTATAATGCCAGCCATGACACTTTTACTTGCAATTAAGTCCACAAAAGAAACTCTTAAAAAGAGACAATTATTTGCAACTATCATTGGTTTGGTAGGTGTATTATGCTTTGCACTTATTAGAGATGAAAAATACAATCCTATGCCTAATGGTTTTATGTGGTTCGCTTGGATTTGTTTAATCGGAATTAGTGCATATTTAACATCATTGTGCTCATTGTACCAAAAGCAATTGGTTGATGATGGACTTTCACCAGAGTCAGTTTTAATGTACCGTTTTCCATTAACAGCAATCTGTTCTTTAGTTGCGTGTCTAATTTTTAAAGTGAACATGGATTGGTTAATTGTTCCTCAACTACTATTGATATCACTCCTAACTGTATTTCTTCCTCTCTATTTATTATGTTATGCGTTTATGAAAGAAACACTTGGAAGGTTCTCAATTTATATCTTTTTTGTTCCTCTATTTACCGTTTTGTTGGGATTGATATTCCTTCCACAATTAACAATATATAGAAACACTATGTTTATTGTTGGAGCAGTAATAATTCTCTTTAGCTTCTTATTATTTGAAGGCGTATTTTCAAAAAAAGAAAAAGTTGAATGATTGCTTTATTAATAATCCAAACAGCAAACATCACTTGAACAAATAGTTGTGCTAACTTTCAGCGCCACAAATTCTAATGAGCAGTCAAGTATTCCGATAATAACTAAGGTTTTGTCCTGCCCAACGGGCAAGGGATGATCCCGCTTCGGCGGGAGAACAAAACCTTCAGTAGCCGTGCACCGGGGGTTGTTATGGATTTGTCGGGGTGTTGGCCTGGGGTTGCAAGCAGGAGGAGAGCCTGTGAGTGGTTGCGGGCTTTTGTCTATTACTTCAACATTAGTTCGTTACTTAGCATCCGTCCCGGCAAAAGGAACGTAAAATACCCCACTTTTGGCAAGCGGGCGGGTCGTTGGGCTGCAAGCAACCCGCACACCAAGAAACTATCAACCTTTATCTGCAAAGCAAGAAAGCAATCTCAACAAAATATCAATGTCAATAAACTTAGATAAACCTGTATCACATCAAACAGAAGATTGGTTTCAGCGCTATGAGTTTGGAAAGCGCATTGCTTCTATTGTAAGTAGAAATATGAATTCACATTCCCTAACTGTTGCTATATACGGTAAGTGGGGACAAGGAAAAACTACTTTACTCAATTTCATAAGAGCAGAGTTACCAGAAGATATAATCGTTATCAATTTCAATCCATGGTTTTTCTCTGAAACGCCGCAACTTTTAAAATCCTTCCTTGACCACTTTACAGAAGGCTTAGGCAAATCACCAATCACAACGAAAGAAAAAGTTGGGAATTTTTTTAGAGATTATGGTTCTGCTATAGGTGCTATTACACAATTTGTGGGGCTAGGTACAGAAGATTTAGAAGGTTTAGGTAGCAGAATGAGCTCGGTATCTATTGAGCATTTGAAAAAGAAAATTGATGATTTCATTATTGAAGCAAATCGAAACATTGTTGTGTTCATAGATGATATAGATAGATTAGACGTTGAGGAAGCACAACAAATTTTTAAGCTTGTAAAACTTGTAGGGGATTTTCCAAGAACATCTTACATTTTGTCTTTTGACCACGAATTAATTGCAGCAGCCTTAGCACCTAAATATGGCTCTGGAACAAAAGAGGCAGGAGCAGAGTTTTTGGAAAAAATCATTCAACTTCCTCTTAATCTTCCAAAAGCTCGAAAGCAGGATTTAAGGAGTTTTTTAATCAAGTTGTTTGAAAATGCTTTAGAAGAAATTCAAGTAGAGTTAACCTCAAAAGAAAAAAATGAAGTCAAACACAGATTAGATGAAGCTTTCATCCCAGCTTTAGATAATCCTCGTCTTGCAGTTCGTTTAGCTAATGCTATTAACTTTTCAATCCCTCTATTAAGAGGGGAAATTAATCTTGTAGATTTAATTACTATTGAAGCTATAAGAATCTTCTTCCCTGAGCTTTATTTGTTTATTAAAACTAACCCGCATTATTTCATTAGCTCCTATTCCTACGTACATAACAACTTTAGTAGAAAAGAAAAATCGAAGGATGAAGCCAAGAATAAAATAACGCAAGCAGTAGAGGCTTATGGAGTTGATATGAAAGACCCACTCCTTTCCATGCTTCAGGATTTATTTCCAACATTACAAACAGTTTTTGCTAATACTTATTACACCGACCAGTATTATATGGAATGGTATAGAGAGATGAGGATTTGTTCCTCTTATTATTTCGAGCGTTACTTTTCTTATGCTATTCAAAAGGGC
>JAYTGA010000253.1:0-25908 GCA_043733905.1 Segetibacter sp. | reverse complement strand
CCGCTTCTTCAATATAAACCGGTCCTGTAAGTACATGCCCACCAGGGCCTCTTTCTTTTACCAATTGTACTTCCCGCAATGCAGGCTCTACGTCCTTAGCTGGTAAGCCCGCAGCTTCCAGTCTTTCCGGGGTAGATGTAATTAAGGTATGTATTCGTACAAAGTTACCTGAGCTTATACGCAGTACAGGCTTGGCTTCTGACCAATAATAGCCAATAGCAACTGTAGAGGCAGACGGCTCTAAAATATAAGGGTTAGCTGCAGTTCCTTTGTTTTGTGCATTGGTTATTTGCATAACAAAAAGCAATGCAATTAGTGAAGTGAGTTTTGTAACCTTCCGGTTGTTCATATAAAGTTGATTTGTTTGATAGCCGCTGTTTATTTGGCCGACAGGGCCATTAATTGTTTTAAATAATCACCCCAGATGGTAGGGTTAGAGTGCGTACCATGCCCCGAAGTTTTATCAGTGATGGGCAGCAGAATATAACGACCATTTTTTACTTTACCAATCTCCCTGTCCATAACTTTTAGCTCGGGCGGATTTACCTGATCGTCTGCAGAATTAACGGCAAACAGCGGTGCTTTTATTTGTTGAAGATGAGGAGATGGATCATAGTTTCTTGAAGCATCTAACTGGTAGATAAAATCGTTTGCATCTAAGGTGGTGGCATACCTGTCTTCCAAGCTGGCTAACATAGAATCTGCCATATCCCTCGTGGGCGCTTTTGTTTGCCATTGCAACGGAGAACTAACCATAAAAATAAGAGAAGAAATAGCACCTGTTAAGCCCACTTTAGGTTGCTGCTTATAAGCACCGCCCTGCCATGCAGGGTCCATTTCAATAAGATTGATTGCCATCTTACGCAGCATGCGGTTTCTTCCTGCAATTTCTACAGGTAGACTTGCCAGTGGCATCAGTGCATCCATAAAATCGGGGTAGGTATAACCCCACTGCCATGTGTGCATACCACCCATAGATGTACCCATTACCAGCCGTAAATGGTTTATGCCAAAATGCTGTGTTAGCAACAAATAATCTGCCTTCACCATATCGGTATAAGTGTATTTTGGAAAAGCCATGTGCAGTCCATCACTTGGTTTGCTGGATTTCCCATGACCTATACCATCGGGTAAAACAATGAAATATTTGTTAGCATCTAACAAGCCACCAGATACAAATAAATTCCCTGCAAAAAGATCACTTAAAAATCCCTTACCATTACCGGATGTGCCATGCATTATTAATACAGCATTATCTACCATCCCATTTTTATTGCGGTGCAGTTGTCCTATTGATGTGTAATGGATATTTAGCTGCGGCAACTTTTCCTTTGTTTCAAATTCAAAATTTGAGAGTACGTAATCGCCTTCTATAGGCAAAGGAAATTTTTGTTGTGCTTTAGTTTGAACAGCAAAAAATAAAAAGCATAAAACAAAGAAAAAGCGGTTTGGCTTATACATTTTTGTAATAATTAATTAAGTTCAGAGAAAAACTAATAACAGGTAATGAAGATAATAACAAAACGGAAAGAATATACAGAGGGAATTTTAAGTAATATATTTACTTCAATACATTATTACAATAAAAATGTTGAGCAACTAATACCTCTAATGTGCAGATAATGGAGTTGTTTCGGCAGATTAATGTATGCACTCTTTTAATTCAAAAGCATTAATGGAGGAAGAATAAAGTATATAGCAGAGTTATCATAAAAAATTAAAACGGCAAACGATCTTAATCATTTGCCGCTTTTTTGTGGGCCCACTAGGATTTGAACCTAGGACCACCTGATTATGAGTCAGGTGCTCTAACCGACTGAGCTATAGGCCCTGTTTGCCATCTTTTTGCAAAAACAACAAAACTATCTTTGACTGATCGTATTCTTTTTTGCCGGAGCGGCTGCAAATATATCCATTTTGACATTTCACTCTTCAATATTTTTACGCCATGCAAAAAATAAAAAACATCATTTTCGATCTTGGCGGGGTTTTCATTGATATTGACTTTTCAAAAACAGAAAAAGCATTTGCAGAACTAGGCATTGCAGACTTCAAAAACTTCTTTTCGCAACACACAGCTTCGCCACTTTTTGAAGATCTTGAAACTGGTAAAATAACCCCTGCGGAATTTTATGATCACTTCAGAAAAGAAACCCGCACCGCACTACCCGACCAGCAGATTGAAACCGCCTGGAATGCACTGCTTGGAACTTTTTCACCGGAAAAAATAGACTGGTTACAAGCTATTAAATTACGATACAACGTTTATCTTTATTCTAATACCAACATCATCCACTACGTTGCTTTTCAAAACATTTATCACAAAATTTTTGGCTCGCAATCTTTTGACGGCCATTTCATCAAGGCATATTATTCTCATGATTTCGGACATAGGAAACCTTATCCGCAATCATTTACCCGTTTATTGGAAATAGAAAATTTACGGCCGGAAGAAACATTGTTTATAGATGATACAACTGGAAATATTGAAGGGGCAAAAGAAGCAGGGCTTCAAACCATTTTATTGCTGCCGCCAAAAACAGTACTTGATCTTAACCTGTAAAAATTTGAAAAGGAGAGGGGATTTATTTTCAAATTACTTCACCTCTTCAAAGTCAATATAGTCGCCTTTTTCAACCACAGTTTGTTTGCTATCCGGCTTGTCGCTTGTGTGAGGTGTGTTGTCATTTTGATTAGGTTGGGTCATGTTTTTCATGGCTCCCTTTACTTTAAAAAAAGCTGATGCTACGGGAATGATAATGTTCACGACCAGCTTGTAAAGCGCATAAAAAAGAATGAACCAAAATAGTATTCTTCCTAACATAATTGGACGAAGGTAACAAGCTCGGAATAACCTATCTTTAAAACGGGGCTATTTTTATTTTTTTTCGACCATGTTTAACGAAAGTTTTAAGCTGGCAGATAAAATGCACTTTTCTGCATTTTGGTATCTTCGTCATCTGATATAAAAATCCTCATGGCTTACATTCTTACCATCAACGGCAAAACCCCTGAAATGGGCGACAAATGTTTTGTGGCACCCAACGCCACAATAGCGGGTGATGTGGTCATGGGAAACGAATGCAGCGTGTGGTTTAATGCAGTTTTGCGGGGGGATGTGAACTCAATAAAAACAGGCAACAGGGTGAATGTGCAGGACGGTGCAGTCATTCATTGCACCTACCTGAAACATGCGACAACAATTGGAGATAATGTGTCTATTGGTCACAATGCAATTGTGCATGGATGCACACTACACAGCAATGTGCTGGTGGGCATGGGGGCCATTGTAATGGACGGATGCGTGGTCAACAGCAACTCTATTATAGCCGCCGGAGCGGTAGTGCTGGAAGGGACTGTTGTGGAAAGCGGAAGCATTTATGCCGGTATCCCAGCGAAGAAAGTAAAAGACATTTCGCAGGAAAAAATAATCGGTGAAATAGACCGCATAGCTAATAATTACATCAAATATTCCTCTTGGTTTGAAAACTATAATGAAGCAAAAGAAAATAATTTACAGGCACACAACGTTATAATAGACAACACTTACAAAAGGTAACGGCGGTGCAAATCAGTAACAAGTTTTTCTGCTTCGCAAAATGATTTTTTTATGAAAAATAAATTATTACTGAGTGCTGTTTTTATCTGTGTTGCAATCACATTTTTTGGGTGTAAAGCACAGTACGGATGTCCGAGCAGCGGTAGAAATGTGGGTGCGGAAAAACTTTTGAGCGGCGACAAGAAATCAATGAAGGCAGTGAAACATGCGGGAAAGTTCAAGGGAAGCAAGATTCCTAATTAATCATTCAATATCCAATATCTATGAGCTACCGTTTAACCTCTGCCACTGGCAGTATTGAAGCAGTTATAGACGACAACTGCGGCATGAAAAAATTTTACAGCATCGCAAACCTTTTGGTCAAAGAGTGCAAAGTCAAGTTTGTTTCCAAAGAAGATTTCAACGACACAATTGACTGGCATTTTAACTACAAAGGACATAACCTGATGCTCCACTACAACATCTACAACGGTGTGTCTGTCTGCAACCGGAACATGAAAGACAACGAAGCTGTGAATGAAATTGCTTCTGTTCTTGAAAGCCGGTTTTATTAATAAACTTTGTCAGTCATGGTATCCAGGATGGTCAGGTAGCTTACATACCTGTCCGTGTCAATACTTCCATTATTGACAGCGTCTTTTATGGCGCATTCCGGCTCATTAATGTGCATGCAATTATTAAACTGGCAACCATTGAGCCGCGTCCTCATTTCAGGAAAATAGTGAGATAGTTCGTGTTTGAAAATGTCCACCAAACCCAGTTCCCTGATGCCTGGTGTGTCAATGACTTTTCCGCCCAGCGGCAGGTCAAACATTTCGGCAAATGTTGTGGTATGCATTCCTTTGCCGCTCCAGTTACTCACTTCGGTTGTGCGTAGTTTCAGATCGGGGAAAATAGCATTGATGAGCGATGACTTGCCAACACCGCTGTGGCCGCTGAGTAAAGTTATTTTATTGGATAGAAGTTGCTTTACTTCCTCTATGCCCTGCATGTCCATAATGCTGGCTAACACTACTTTGTAGCCGATTTGTTCATATACCCGGCTCAGGTGTTCAAACTTCTCCAGCTCCTTTTTCCGATAAATATCTGCTTTGTTGAAAATGATAATAGCAGGCAAATGATAAGCCTCGCATGACACCAAAAAACGGTCTATAAACCCGGAGGAAGTCTTGGGATCTTTCAGCGTAGCAAACAGCAGGCTTTGATCCAAATTAGAAGCAATTATGTGATGCTGATTTTTGTTGTGTGGCGACACACGGGCTATGTAGTTCTTCCGGTCCTTTATTTCGTAAATCGTTGTTGTTTTTTCCAGTTCATTTTCCATTTCCATCTCCACCCAGTCGCCAACGGCTACCGGGTTGGTACTGGTCGTTTCTCCTATTTTCAACACACCTTTCAGCCGGGCATTATACAACTTTCCGTCTTGTGTTTTGGTCACGTACCAGCTTCCGGTTGATTTGTAAACGAGGGCGGTCAAATGTGTTAGGTGTAAAGTGTTAGGTGTAAAGTGTGAGGTATAAACTATGAGCTATGAGCTATAAACTATAAGGTATGGGTTTTTCAATTAGCACATCAGCACATTGGCTAATCAGCACATTTTCTTAAAAGTCAAATCCGAGTGCAAAGTACCAGACTGGTTTTCCTTTGAAAATGCCATTCATTTCCCATGCTGCATCCAGTTTTAAAAAATAGCCGAGCAGAGTGCTTCTGGCGCCAAAACCATAGCCGCCTGCAAGCGGGCCAATGCCACCTGCCTTGACTCTGAAGGTGATAGCCGGATCGGTACCTGAATAAACTGAAGTCGGCCTTTCTATCTTGTCATACTTTCCATTCCATGCACTGCCAAGGTCAAAAAACTGAACTAATTGAAAGTTTCGGACAAAGGCGTTATTAATTGGCTTATTGAGCAATGTGGCGAAAACAGGCAAACGAAATTCACTGTTGATGATCAGTGCGTTGTTGCCATTTGCCACATTCTGATTAAATCCACGAAGGTTGACAGCCAGCGATTGAAAGGCATAATTCTGATCAGGAGCCGGCGTATTTAAATTGTTGAACTTGGGGCTTAGCCAGCCATCAACACCACCCGCATAGTAAATGATCTTTTGCGCTCCCCAGCTAAAGTCTCCAGCTGCCCTAACCGCCCAGATGAAATTCCTATAAATGGGCAGGTAATGCCTTCCGTCAAAGCCAAAGTTGAAAGTGAATTTACCTCCATTGACCGGGTCATTAATTGGGAGATTAGCATCCATGTAAACTTTGTACCGCAGTCCATGCCATATATTCTGACTTGGATTGATGGTATTGTCATGAACATATTCTATCCTGCTAAGTGCATACTGGGTTAGGATATCTGGTTGACTAAGTAAATACCGTTGCGGGTCGGAAAAACCGCCATCAATTTTAATAGGTTTCAAAACAGCTCTATCTCTTCTATAGGCAATGGTTAGCCGAATACTTTTGATTTCATTAAGCGGATAGCTACCATTAAACTGGTATAAGTTGGTAAACTGTTTACCAACTACTATATCTCTTATATTGGAACCTACAACTAATACATTTATTCCATTTGTTACTCTATAATATGTGACACCCCAGTCGAACCTTTTCCGGTAGTTCTGAAATCCGAACAGGTATTCATTATCAGTCAGGTTAGTACCCAGCCTGAATCCTCCAACAAATTTGATGTCCTCAAGCAGGTCGCTCACACTTGCACGAAATGTAAAGTTGAGGTTAGCTCCATTGCCCAGTTGAATAGGGCCGCTGCCACCTGCATAAGGCTGGTAACGGTTAATTAAAATATTGTTTGATACACCGCCCACAATGTAATCGCTGCTAAATTTCAGCCTGTAATTAAACAGCTTGAAGGTCTTGAGTTGCGGAATCGTTAAAGCCTCAGCATTGACAGGTTCTTTTATCATATTGGCTGTGTCCTTTTTCTCATTTTCAAATTCACTTTGAAACACAGGCTGACCACCTGAGGCAGCATCGTTTTTTGTTTTAGCAGTCACTTTTCCTTCTTCCGCTCTTTTTTCGCTCATCAGCTTTTTCATGTATTCTGTTGGGCGTGCATTGATGTTTCTTTTGCGAAGCGTAACAGAGTCAACACGCAGCTTGTAGAGAAACTTCATATCGGACTGGCGGGTCACTTCGCTTACCTGTCCACGGTCGCCTGCTATGCGGGTTTCCAGCAGGTTGCTTTGGTAGTTGGTAATGGGAAATGTGTAAGTAGAATCTTTCGTCATCTGGAAGGTGCTCATGCTGTCAGGTTCGTTTTTTTGCCAGGCCACCAGTGTCGAATCCATGTCTTTATCAGTTGGGTTTCTAAGCACTTCATCGCCTATGTAAAACAGCGTATCAAGCCCCTCCCGCTGTGTGGTAAAGAAACCTGCCCAACGGTTTGCTATGCCATTTTCATCGCTCACATAGGTAAAGTGATTGACGTTGTATTGCATTGGATAGCGGGCATTTCCAAATTTGATATTGGTGAGTTGGGTGATTTGTTTTTTGGTAATGTAGTCCAGCATAAAAATGTTGAAGCGGCTTTTGGCTGCCAAAACTGTATCCGCATTAGGGGCATCGGGGCTGGGGCGGTTGCTGGCGAATATGATACCTGTTTTGTTTGGAAAAGCGACAAACGATGCATCAAGATCATCATATACATCGTTGGTCAGTTGCTCCAGTTTTTTATTGTCAATTTTGTAAGTAAAAATGTCGGTGTGGCCATTTTTGACTGCCGTCAACAGCAGCGTGTTTTTGTCAAGCAAATATTGCACATCCAGCACCTGGTCAAGTCCTTCTATTTCCTGTTTAAACTGAGAATACCCTGCAATGGTATCATAAACAAACATTTTAATTTTTCCGTTTTCCCAATAAATGACCACCACTCTTGTTCCTTTGCCATCCCAGGCCATAATCGGGTAGGTTGGATTGATGTCGGTTTTTTGGCTTCTTACGCCATACTTCAGCAAGGTTTTGGTCAGCTCATAATTTTCATAATAGCCAATGGAGTAAATCCCTTTTTTGTACTGAACCACTACATAGCTCTGGTTTCGCGGATTGGGATTGGCCTGGAAACGAAAAAAATCCCTTCGGCTGTCAATATCTTCTGTGACCGAGACAGTGCCTTTAGGAACATTTCGCCTTTGGCGCAAATCTTTATAATATTTTTCCTGCTGATAATCCATGAATTCAGCCAGGACAGTTTTAAATTTCTTTTTGGTAATGCGAATGGATGCTGCATTGAGGCTTTTATAAATGCGGGCTAAATAAAGGAAATAGGAAACGTTTTCTTTCTTATACTTTTCGTCAATGTAATACCAGAATGCCGCACCAGCCAGCATTGGCTTATCAAATGCAAACTGGTAAAAATTTTTGTAGCTGTCTCCCAGCATCGCATTTTTAAGATCGTCGTCTTTGGTAGTGTTCCACCTTTCTGCTACATAGCTGACGTAGCCATCTGTCAGCCATTGAGGCAGATCAAGCAGGGCGTGGTTGCTGGCAAACTCGCCTACATCGCTGCCAAACAGCATGTTGTCAAGCAATACCTTAGCTATACCTTCCCTGATTTGCTGTCGCAAATGGGCATGATTTCCATCAAAATAAATGGGCATTTTATTGTTGACCAGTTTGGTTAGTCCGCCGCCTTCATTATTAACAATGCCGGTACTTAAGCCAATGTTGGTGCTGCGGAAATCATTGTAATTATTATAAACAACTATGTTAATGGCACTTTGAAGACTGTATTCCATTTGGGTTTCTATAGCCTTCAATTCACTTTCGGCTGTTTGAGCGGCATATTTGCCCAATTCAAGCCCACCTTGGGTAAAATAGGTGTAGAAGTTGGGCGACTCGTAAAACTTCCAGGTGAACTTTTTGTGCTGTACACGGTTTCTGCCAAATTCCACAGAATTAACCTGTGCCAGAGTTGATAAAGAAATAAAACATAGAACTGCCAAAGCCATTATTCTTTTGCGCATACTGTTATCTTGCATATCCATTCTTTAGAAGAAATAAAATTAAGGTAAAATCATTGTAATCATTGTAAATTTAAGTCTATGCTGTCCGTTAAGATTTTCACATTCAGCCCTGTTGCAGAGAATACTTATGTGTTGTTTAACCAACAAAACGATGCCATCATCATTGATCCGGGTTGCTATTCCGATGCAGAAAAAAATGAGTTGAATTTTTTTTTAGAAAAAAATGCTCTGACACCCGTTCAGTTGATCAACACACACTGCCACCTCGATCATGTGTTTGGCAACAAATGGGTGCATGAAACATACGGACTTGAGTTGTTTATTCACCCTGATGAAGAACAGGTACTTCGGTTTGCACCCGAGGCGGGCAACATGTGGGGATTGCCTTTTGAAAACTACGATGGGCCTCTCCATTTTCTCAATGAAAATGATGTGTTGAAACTTGGAAATGATGAATTGAAAACATTGCTTACACCCGGCCATTCACCAGGAAGTATTTGTTTTTATTGCGAAGCTCAAAACTTTGTCATAGGCGGCGATGTATTGTTCAGGGAAAGTATTGGGCGCACCGATTTGCCAGGCGGCAATCATTTTGCATTGATTGAAAGCATCCGGCAAAAGCTCTTGGTTTTGCCGGACAATGTCACCATTTATCCAGGGCATGGGGAATCAACAACCATCGGATATGAAAAAACCCATAATCCTTATTTGAAATAAGCGATGGGTGATTAAAAAAATTAAAAAGGATCATTAGCCTGGATTTTTTTCAGACAAAAGACAAGAAAATGTACACAGTTTTAATTACAGGCGGAACGGGTTTAATAGGAAAAGCACTCACCAAAATGTTGGTGGAAAAAGGTCACCAGGTTATTATTCTTTCACGCAATTTTGAAACATCAAAAGACAGTCATGTAAAGTATGCGATGTGGGATGTTACAAAACAAACTGTGGATGAAAAGGCGATTAGAGAGGCTGACTATATTGTTCACCTGGCGGGTGCCGGTGTTGCAGACAAGCGATGGACCAAAAGCAGAAAAAAAGAAATTGTAGAAAGCCGCACACTTAGCAGTGCTTTGCTTGTAAAGGCTTTGCAAACCAAGCCTAATAAAGTAAAAGCCATCATCAGCGCATCGGCCATTGGCTGGTATGGGGGTGATGAACAACGGCCTTCTTCCCAAAAAATGTTTACCGAAGACATGCCCGCCAGCAGCGATTTTTTAGGTGAAACCTGCAGGCTTTGGGAGCAAAGCATTGATCCCGTACAAACTCTTGGAAAGCGGCTGGTAAAACTTAGGACTGGTATTGTTTTGTCAAACGAAGGAGGAGCTTTTGCAGAGTTTAAAAAGCCGCTAAAATTGGGTCTTGCAGCCATATTGGGAAATGGTCAACAAGTCATCAGTTGGATACACATTGAAGACATGTGCCGCCTATATATTTATGCTATGGAACACGATGAGATAAATGGTGTATTCAATGCGGTTGCACCCATGCCGGTAAAAAATAAAGTTCTTACAGTTTTGCTTGCCAAAAAAGTAAAAGGCAGGTTTTTCATTCCAATGAATGTTCCCGGTTTTGTCTTGAAAATAATGATGGGAGAAATGAGTACGGAAGTTTTAAAAAGCACAACAGCCAGTTCCAAAAAGATTAGTGAAACAGGGTTTACATTTCTTTATCCTT
This sequence comes from Segetibacter sp., assembly GCA_043733905.1. Taxonomy (GTDB): domain Bacteria; phylum Bacteroidota; class Bacteroidia; order Chitinophagales; family Chitinophagaceae; genus Segetibacter. Next base: position 15,693 of record JAYTGA010000253.1, on the reverse strand, counting down.
CCATAGAATCTGCGGTAATTCAATTAATTACATAATGATTTATACATATTCGATTAACAATTGCTTTACAAAATTTTTTTGCTTCTTTCATTTTTTGGCATGTTTTTCTCATTGATTAAATTCAAGGGGTCACAGGGTAAAAAGCTTGTGAATATTGAAGCAACTTTTAAAATATAAACTAACACTGTTTATTTACAGAAACTTTTTATTTAAAATTGCAAAGTTTTAGTTGGCTACTTGCTAACAACGTATTTAATACATTAAACAAAAAATTATGAAAAAGTATTTTCTTTCTATCGGAATTGCATCATTGCTGATCGTTTCATGCCACAGTGATCCTAAACAAGACACAACCACCACAGTTGATACTGCCAGTCGTGTTCAGGCAGACAAGCCTCAACCTGTTCAAATGAATGGTGTAAGCGATACCATCATTGGCAGTGATGGGCAGGTATATGTAAAATCCAAACCAGTGACAGCCCCGGCTACACAACCTGTAGTGGCTCCTGTACCAGTCAGAAGTTCAGTTAAAACTCATACTGTTCATCATGTGTCAACACATTCTTCTTCGGGTTCAGGCACATCGTCCAATACGGGAGGAAGCACAAATAACAACGGTAGTACAGGCTCAGGCAATACCGGGTCGGGTACAGGCACTGCAGGAACAAATAGCGGTTCTGCAGGCAGTGGAACGACAACAACAACTATTACTACAACTGAAGCACCAAAGAAAAAAGGATGGAGCAGTGCAGCTAAAGGTGCCGTCATCGGTGGAGCTTCCGGTGCTGTGATTGGAGCGGTTGTAAGTAAAAACAAAGGTTTGGGTGCTGTAATCGGCGGAGTAGTAGGCGCAGGTGGCGGTTATCTGTTTGGAAAGCACAAAGACAAGAAAAAACAACAGGCTGATTCTGCTAATAATCAGTAATCATTTTAATAATCACTTAATTAAAAAGGTTTTGGAATTTGATTTCCAAAACCTTTTTTGTACCTGTCATCTTCCTCGTTGATAGATTTACTCCTTAACACAATTAGGTACTGGCTTTCCTTTTTTCTTTTTCATCCCATATTGTTTGTAACCTTTCCAGCAGGGTCCTTTTTTAGCTGAAGTTTTTCTTTTTTTTGGTGAATTTTCTTTTTTTAAAATGCAAACAATATACCCTTGTATTTATTCCCCAAACTGTGGTGTAGCATAGTTTTAGTACAATTTTGTAAAGACTGATTTAAAAATAAATGCCATGAAAACTTTTATCACAATTCTTTTTGCCGTCGCATGTTTAACCAGCATGGCGCAGGTAAAATCTAAAAACAAGAAGGTTAAAAACCCGGTAAGAACTTCACGCAGTGTTCGTCCTCATATGGATACCATTCCTTTGGTTCCAAGGCAAACAATCACGGAAAAAAGACTGAATGGAAACCCGCCATTTTCGGCAACAAAAATTGCTGCACAAGATTCAAGTCCATTTGTATCAGGCATTCATGCAGCCGACAATGCTGCTAAGAAATATGATAGTGTTGCGTTGGTAAATCCTAATAATATTTTAAACAATTCGCAGCCCACAGTAGCAACCGGAGTTGGTAATGACACCATTTCCAATCCTAACACTATCGTTCAAAATGGCATTGCTACCACTTCGGGTGCAGTTGACAAAAGCGGACAGGCACAATTTGGGCAAACCAACTGGGGCAGCAGCCGAAGCACTATTGGTGAAGGGCAGTGGACAGTTCCCCCACCCGTTTCATCCGCATTCAGCAAGGATCTTCCTACTATTAAAAATGTGACCTGGAACCGTAGCAATACTGACACTGCTATCTATTGGGCTCGCTATCAGTCAGGGTCAGACTGGATCATTTCCTCCTATAATTCCACAGGCAATACCCTGGATCGCCGCACTGAAATTTCTATACAACAATTACCTTCTCAGCTAAGTGGTTTTATTCGTTCACAGCCCTCGCCTTTTCAAGCCTCATCCGTTTATCGCTTGCAAATACCCGGTAGGCAAGACTTATATGAAATTAGAACACCTCAAAACAGGATTATGTATGTAAATATGAATGGGGAGGAAGTGAAATATTGAGTGATTGAATGTATTAAAGTGGATTTTAAAAGGTGGTAATCCATAACCAAGTTAACTTTTCTATCCGCCTATTTTGCATATTCATACGGCATACGCAATATCTCTTCCTCAAATCATAACATATACTTTCACCCGCCTTCCAAACTCATCAATGCATTGTTTGTTACTTTTGCAGTGGTAAAATATTTGCCGCACATTTTATGCAATTATACTGTAACTCCCTTACCCAATATAGCCGCCTGCAAACCCGTGAAGTCAGCATAGGCGACTTGCTGCTGGGCAATCTGCATCCCATTCGGGTTCAGACCATGACTACTACTGACACCATGGACACACTGGCTACTGTGGAGCAGTCCATCCGCTGCATAGAGGCGGGAGCAGAACTTATACGCATTACCGCACCCAGCAAAAAAGAGGCTGAAAACCTGCGCCACATTAAAGATGAACTGAAGAAAAAGGGATACAACACACCGCTGGTCGCCGACATCCATTTTACCCCAAACGCAGCAGAAATAGCTGCACGGATTGTAGAAAAAGTAAGGGTGAATCCCGGCAATTATGTTGACAAAAAAAAGTTTGAATTTATAGAGTATACCGATGGGGATTATGTGGAGGAAATAGACCGCATCAGAGAAAGGTTCACGCCGCTGGTGAAGATTTGCAAAGAATATGGCACCGCCATGCGCATAGGCACCAACCATGGCAGCCTCAGCGACCGCATCATGAGCCGCTATGGCGACACGCCCATGGGAATGGTGGAGAGTGCCATGGAATTTCTCCGCATTGCCCGTGCCGAAAGCTACCACAACATTGTCCTCAGCATGAAGAGCAGCAATCCGCAGGTCATGGTGCAGGCATATCGCCTCCTCATTCACCAGATGATGGAAGAGTTTGCCGAATGCTATCCCCTCCACCTCGGCGTGACCGAAGCCGGCGACGGTGAAGATGGCCGGGTTAAAAGTGCTGCCGGCATCGGCACCCTGCTCGAAGACGGCATCGGTGACACCATCCGTGTAAGCCTGACCGAAGACCCAGAACTGGAAATACCTGTTTGCAAAGATTTGGTGAAGAGGTATGAGAAAAGTAGTAAGTCGTTAGTAGAAAGTAGTAAGACAGAACAGGACCACACTTCACACTTCACACTTCACACTTTACACTTACCCTACGACCCGTTCGTGTTTAAACGCCGCGAAACCTTTGCAGTTGACAACATCGGCCATCATCATGTTCCCGTGGTCATTGCCGACCTCTGCAAAATAGAAAACATGACCGAAGCCGACCTGCAAAGCATAGGCTACACTTACAATGCCGACACAGACAAATGGACCATCAGCGATGCCGCAGCAGACTATGTTTTCACAGGAAACAAACCACTGACATTTGCCCTGCCCGGTACTTTGAAAAATATTGTTTATCCATCCGCTTGGGATTCTTCTCCCTCTCCTTTGGAGAGGGTTGGGGTAAGGTCTTCCTTTGGAGAGGGTCGGGGTGAGGTCTTCCCCATCTTCGACATTAGCGGATATGTGCAGGCCGAAGCGAAAAGCAACCGCCTCAACTTTGTGATGGTTGACTGTTTCAGCGATGAAACAACCATCAATGATTTCACACATCTTGATGACATTGCCAACGACCCAACGGTGGTCATTTGCCTGAGCAGTACTAATCAAAATGCCATGCAATCCATCCGCCGCATGTTCATGGAGTTGCTGCTTCGCAAAATAAAAAACCCTGTGGTCATCATTTGCGACAGCCACTGGCAAACCGCCGATGAACACCTCATCCACTACTCTACTGAGTGTGGTGCACTTCTGCTGGATGGTTTTGGCGATGGCGTTTGTCTTGGAATGAACACCGAAGCGTATAATGGGATGTCTGCAAACAATGCCTCGGGCAGAAATTACCTGGTGAACCAAACCGCAGAACAATTCATTAATAATACTGCCTTTGCCATTTTGCAGGCAACCAGAACCCGCATTTCCAAAACAGAGTACATTTCCTGCCCTTCCTGTGGCCGGACCTTGTTTGATTTACAGGAAACAACCGCAAAAATCCGTGCAGTCACCAATCATTTGAAAGGGGTGAAAATAGCCATCATGGGCTGCATTGTCAACGGCCCCGGCGAAATGGCCGATGCCGACTTTGGCTATGTCGGCAGCGGTGTAGGCAAGATTACTTTATACAAAGGCAAAGAAGTGGTGAAGCGAAATGTGGACAGCGACATCGCTGTCTCTGAGCTCATTTTATTGCTCAAAGAAAGTGAAGCCTGGGTAGAGCCGATTGTGTAATTGGATGTTGATGATAAGTTGGAAATGCTACGCAAATGAATAGCTCACATTTCCATCTTTTTCATCTTTTAGAGAAATGCCCAGCCGCAACAATTGGTTTCTGATAGTGTCTGATGTCACATAATCCTTCCGCTGTTTGGCTTCGTTTCTCAGTTCTATCAGCACCTGCATCACGCCATCCAAATGTTTGTTGTTGCCTTGCTGCTCACTTCTGAAACCAAAAATAGTTTCCACAAACGTTTTCATTTTTGTTTGCAGCAGGCTAAATGTTTCTGTTGTAATTGCGTTGGCTGCTATCAGTTTATCTTTTATTGAGTTAATGACGGACACCAGCTCAAACATGTTTCCCAGCACCTTTGCCGTGTTCAGGTCATCGTTCATGAACTCATCAAATTCCGACAGCAATGTCTTCACCTTTTCTTCCAGTTCCTTATCCAATTCTTCTGCGGAGTTCTTTTCTTCGGGTTTCATTTTCTGCAAAATCTCATACGCTTCCCATAATCTCTTAAACCCTTTTTCAGCCGACTGTAGTGCCTCGTTGCTAAAGTCCAAAGTGGAGCGGTAGTGCGATTGCAAAATGAAAAACCGGATGGTCATGGGTGCATAAGCCTGCTGCAAAATGGGATGATTCCCGTTGAACAATTCACTCAGTTTAATGACGTTGTTGTAGCTCTTCCCCATCTTGCGCCCATTGATGGTTATCATGTTGTTGTGAATCCAGTAGCGGGCAGCCATCTTGTGGTTGCAAACGGCACTCTGGGCAATTTCGCATTCGTGGTGCGGAAACTGCAAATCCATGCCCCCGCCATGAATGTCAAACTGGTCGCCGAGATATTTGGTACTCATAGCCGAGCACTCAATATGCCATCCCGGGAAACCCTCACCCCACGGGCTTATCCACCTCATGATGTGCTCAGGCGGCGCATTTTTCCAAAGGGCAAAATCAACTTTATTTCTTTTCTCATCCTGGTTGTCCAGCTCACGGGATGTGTCCATCTGGTCTTCCAGGGTTCTGCCGCTCAATATGCCGTAGGGCAGACCTTTTTCGGAAAAGTCTTTGTTGTATTTCTCCACATCAAAGTAAACACTGCCATTGGCAACATAGGCATAACCGTCGGCAATGATTTTTTCAATCATCGTTATCTGCTCCACAATGTGGCCGGTAGCAGTGGGTTCAATGCTTGGTTCAATGGTGTTAAACTCCTTCATGGCCCAGTGAAACAGGTTGGTATATTTCTGCACAAGTTCCATCGGTTCAAGTTTTTCCAACAAGGCTTTTTTGCTGATTTTATCCTCGGCCTCTTTGCCCTCTTCTTCAAAATGTCCCGCATCGGTTATGTTGCGCACATAGCGAACCTTGTATCCAAGAAATGTGAGGTAGCGATAGACCACATCAAACGTAATGTAAGGACGGGCATGACCCAAATGGCTTTCGCCGCTCACTGTTGGTCCGCACACATACATGCCCACATGGCCGGGTGTGATGGCGGTAAAAATTTCTTTTTGACGGGTTAGTGTATTATAAACTTTGAGTTGAGACATGGGGAGAATGGTGAATGGTGAATGATGAATTGAGAAAAGCAAATCCAAATGAATAAAAGACGTTGCCTTAGCAACAACAGTAGGTATAACAGGTATGTAGGGAATGAGAAAGCATTGCTTGTAAATTGTCTATTGCGAATGTAATGGAATATTATTTTTTTCGTCGGAAATTTTTCTTTCTTGAAAACAAAGCAGAGGAGAACGAATGAAGCAAGTAAAGAGGAAAGCAAAATCTTATTCTATCATCCTGCGAATAAAATCACGATTCTATATTCACTTCAATCCCACATCCGCCACCAGCATCAGGTGGTCGCTCAGGTTTTCGTCCACCAGGTCAAATTGAAGGATATTGAAATGGTTATCAGGCAAAATGTAATCTATGCGGAGTGTAGGCGCAAGGGCAATATAACTGCGGCCAATGCCCAGCGATGTCTTGAGAAATACATCCTGCCAGTTGCTGCGGATATGGAAGTAGGTGTAGCTGTTTGGTACATCGTTAAAATCGCCGGAAATGATGGCGGGATGGGGGCTTTTGTCCAAAGCATCTCTCACAATGTCGGCTTGTTCACCTCTTTTGATGTAAGCCTGTTTCATTTTTTGAAGAATACTCTTAGAAGCAGGAAGTGTTTTTTCACCGGTGTTTTTGATTTCTTCCATGTTGTCATAGTCGCCCGGCTTAAACCGGAAAGATTGAAGATGGGTGGTAAATACCCGGATGGTTTGCCCGGTAGTTGTTTTTATATCGGCAAAAATGAGACTGCCCTGCTGTGCAGGAAATGGAATTCTTCCGGTGTCTGCAAATGGGTATTTTGAGAAAATAATACTGCCCGATTCATAGCCTTGTTTGACTCTCTTAAAATCTCTTGAGAAATAATGATAGTGATATCTCTTTACAAAGGGTGCAATGTTATTTTGCGCAGCAGATGTATTAAACTCCTGCAGGCAAACCACGTCGGCATTTTGTGCCAGGATGGTTTCTGGAATAGTGGATCGGTCTATTCGTTTTTTATCGGCTTTGTTGCTAAGACCTTCCAGGCTGCGGATGTTCCAGTCCACAATGCGCAGGGTTGCACTGTCCTTTTTTTCTGCAAAACCAATCAGTTTGTTGGTGGCGAATAAGACACTCAACTGCTTATAGCCAATAAGCAATGTGACTATTGGAATAAAAACCCACAGCGGCTTCATGACTCCCCAAAAAACAATAAAAAAAACCAGCAGCAATGCGAGATAAGGGAAAGCCAACCCCATAATCCCCATGAACCACCAGTGGGCAGGGTTCAAGTATGGAACAAGACAAGCGATGGCAAAAGCAACCGAAATAATGATATTCAGTGTCAGAAAAAACCGCTTGAAAACATGCCTGATTTTTTTAGCCGCCATGCGGTAAAGTTAATGTGGCATTTTTACACGCAAGCCAATTAATACTGCCATTTATTGTTTCCACTTCACATCTATAATTTGGGGAAAATGGTCTGACAAATGAACATCGTTTTTGACATAATTTTCAATGGATATTCTTTTATCCACCAGCAGATAATCAATTCGTAAGGGCTTAGGAAGGCTGTCCATAGTAGTGCCAAGCCCAAAGCCAAATTTCAGAAAAACATCCTGCAGGCCATGTGATACCACATGATAAGGATAAGAAGCCGGAACAGTATTCAGGTCGCCGCAAAAGATGAAAGGGTAGGGGCTTTTGTCCATAAAACTCTTTGCCATCCTGCTTTCTACTGCATGATCTTTTGGAAAAGTTTTCAGCTTTTCAAATTTGGAAGAAGTGTAAATAAAGTTGCCATCACCATGATAATAAGCCCTGAAGTTGCTGTCAATCAAGACAGCCACCAGGTTTAGAGATTTAAAATGTGTCGCGAATATCCGCAGAGGTTTATTGTCCATCTTCACATCAATAAAGCAGATGTTTTCCGGCATGGAAGAATCGTTATACATCATTTTGCCGTAGGCCACAATCGGAATTTTCGAAAAAATGGCAGTTCCGGTTTTTATTTTCCCCCAGGAAAAACCATGAGAAAGTTCATCTGTTCTATAAAAATAATTGTAGCCAATATCAAGCAAATTGGTGGTGCTGGAAATAAGGCCCGGCCCTGTGTGTTCGGCAAACTCCTGTATGCAGATAACATCGGGTGCAGAATCTCTGATGTAGTCAAACATGCGCTGCCGCACAGAGCCCGGCGTGTCCTGGAAACCGGATGGATTGTCGAATCCACGAACATTCCACGACATGATGCGAAGAGTGCCGGGCGGTCTTGCAACAGAATGCGTGAAGCAGTGAAAGGCTATGGTTGAAGACAAATTCTGATAACCAACCAGCAGTAAAATGAGTAAAAAGAGGCTTACTTTTTTACGGATAAACAGCCATACAATCATGAGCAACGCCATGCCAGCGGCCAGGTATGCGTAACCAAGAGCCAGAAATGCCATTGGCCAAAAAGTTTGCGGACTGATATAAGGTGTAAGGCAGGCGCATAAATAAATGAAGGCAGACAAAACAGTAACGGATGCAAAAGCAACAAACAAAGTTTTTTTCATAAAAAAATCAGAGTTCTTCCTTGCTTGCTTTTTTCAAAAAATCTTTTTCTTCATCACTAAGTGAGTAGTAGCCCCGGCTATTGATTTTGTCCAGCAACTCATCCACCCGCTGCTGTGTCACATGGGGTGTTTTTTCAAAAGGTTTCTGGTTGGCTTTGTAAAAAAGTTCTTCTCTGGGTGAGAATGAATGCTTTTTTTTATAGGGATTGAAAAGGTCATTAAACCAATTGACCACATCGCTCATCCACTGCCCCCAATCGTTCCCATTTTGCAGTTGCCATGCAAACACAAAACCCATAGCCCCGCCTGTCAGCAAGGCGATGGCCTGTCCATAATTGCCCGGCCCAACTGTGCTGACGCGAATGATGGAAAAGACAGCAGTTAAAGCCCACAAAGGAAATTTGAGCATGGGGAAAATGCGGTAATTGGGAACAAGTGTTGTGGCCGCCACAGCTACCGCCATGACTGCCGGACCGCCCCCAAGCAATGGATAAACACTATTGACATTGATTCGGATAGCAGGAATTAAATTGACCGAAAGAAGAAATGCCACAGAGGCTACAAATCCGCCATAAAGATAAACGGGTATCAGCCGCTTATTGCCTGCAATGCTTTGCAAAATGTGACCGAAGCACCACAGCCATGCCATGCTGCTAAACAGGTCCCAAAAGCCAAAGTGGGAAAACATGTAAGTAATCATGGTCCAGGGGCGGGTAGCAAAAACTGCCGGCTGGGCAGGCACAGAAATCCAACTGAATACCTGTGCCCTGAACGAGTCTTCGGTACTGTTGTTAACAAGATAAATGACTTTGTAGAAACTGAGCAGAATATATAAAACGACATTCACCGCCAGGAGAATGACAAGCGAATTGCCATCCTGTCCGAGCAGGATTTTTCTCCTTGAGTCTTGTTTTAATAAATTCATACTTCTGAAAATTTAAACGCTGAATGTTTAAGAAAAGTTTGAACGATTCTTTTTGTTCCATGTTAAAACAAGCAAAAAACCAACCAATCCCCCGCCCAAATGCGCCCAGTGGGCAATATTATCTGTCGGGCTATTTCTAAAAGCAGAGAAAATTTCCGAGGCAAAATAAAACAGCCCGATCCATTTGGCTTTTATAGGAAACACAAAATAAAGATAAAATGAAGTATTGGGAAACAGGTAAATGAATGCTGCCAAAACACCAAAGACTGCACCGCTCGCCCCAATTGTCGGATTGCTGATAACCGCATTGGTAAATGAGGAGATGTAATGAATGACTAACGAGGTCGCAGAAGAAGATGCCGGATCCGCTACATAATTTTGAAAAATGCCCACACTCTCCGCATCCCCGCTCAGGCCATACTGGTTATAAAAAGCTGTCACGTTGCCAATGTTGGGGCTGTTTTTAATAGCGACAAACTGGTTGAGCAAATCATGATATTGATACCAAAGCGAAACGAGTTGAATAACACCGGCACCAATGCCGCAAAGAAGATAAAAAGTCAGAAACCGTTTTGGCCCCCATACATTTTCCAATATGGAACCAAGCATCCACAGTGCAAACATGTTGTAGATGATGTGCCAAATGTCGCCATGCAAAAAAAGATGCGTGACCAGTTGCCAGGGCTGAAAAAGCGGCGATTTTATATGGTGAAGGCCAAACAAGTTTTCAAAGTCTATCAAACCACCCTTGCCAATGGTGTTTTGTGCAAGAAAGACCAGGCCGTTGATGATCAAAAGATTCTTAATGACGGTAGGGAGTGTTTGAAACGGGGCTGGTCTGAATTCGGTCATAAATTTTGATGCGCTTTCTTTACAAATGTAGGACGGCAAATGTTAGCGAAGTTTTAATTGCACCACATTTTCTATGTGCAGGGTGTGCGGAAACATGTCAACCGGTTGAATTTTGGTAACGGCATATTTTTCATCAAGTATAGCCAGGTCACGGGCCTGCGTGGCGGGGTTGCAGCTTACATAGACAATAATGGGGGCGGCAATGTCCAGCAGTTTGCGAACCAGTTTTTCGTGCATGCCCACCCGTGGCGGGTCGGTAATGACCACATCGGGCCGGCCATTTTTTTCAAAAAATTCATCATTGCAAATGTCAATCACATCTCCGGCAAAGAAATGGGCGTTTTGCAGATCATTCAGCCGGGCATTTTCTTTGGCATCTTCCACAGCATCTTCCACCGTTTCCACACCCACTATTTTGGCCGCAGCCGGGCTTACAAATATGCCAATGCTGCCCGTGCCGCAGTACAGGTCATACACCGTTTCGTGCCCCTGCAACTCTGCAAACTCACGGGCAACACGGTAGAGGTTCTCGCCCTGTTTTGTATTGGTTTGAAAGAAAGATTTCGGCGAAATTTTAAAAGAAAATTCCTCCCCGCCAAATCCGCTTTGCAGCTTTTCAATAATGTAACCATCGCCGGTGTGGGTCTTTGGCTCCAGGTCGTAGAGGCTGTCGTTCTTTTTTGGGTTAATGGTATAAAGCAGCGTGGTGATCTCAGGAAATTTTTCCGCCACAAAATTCAGCAGGTTCAGCCTTGTTTCTTTCTCTTCATAGCCCAGCACAATGTTCACCATCATTTGCCCGGTCGTGGCGATTCTGATAATCACATTTCGCAGAAAACCCGTGTGGTTCCTGATGTCGTAGTGCGAAAGGTTGTGCTGCCGGGCATAGTCCACAATGGCCAGGCGGATGTGGTTGGTCGGCTCCACTTGCAGGTGGCACTCTATAATAGGCACCACCTTGTCAAACAACCCACGGGCATGAAAACCCGCCACATTTTCGTCGCTGCTGATGTCGGGGTTTTTTATTTCCTCCGGCAGCAAGAAGCGTTTGGTGGCAAAGGTATATTCCATCTTGTTGCGGTAGCGGGTGGTCTCGGCAGCACCCATAATGGGCAATATTTCCGGCAGTTCCACTTTGCCAATGCGCTGCAGGTTGTCCACCACCTGCTGGTGTTTATATTTCAGTTGCTGTTCGTAAGGAAGCATCTGCCATTGACAGCCGCCGCACACGCCAAAGTGCTGGCAAAACGGCTCAATCCGCAGGCTGCTGTAGTTGTGAAAATGAATGGCGATACCCTCCGCCCAGTCTTTTTTGCTTTTGCGCAGCAGCACATCCACCTCATCGCCGGGAATAGTGTTTTCCACAAAAATGACCTTCCCATCTACCCGTGCCAGGCTTTTGCCCTCGGCAGCATAATTTTCCAAAATCACATGTTGAAGCACAATCCGCTTACGTCTCATGCCGCAAAAATAAGCGGCTTGGTTTTACCATGTTTTCTTATTCCACGTTTTGCTGTTTTTTGCCCCAACAAAAGTTCCTTGTGGTTCTTCATTGGCGTCGCACTTTTGTACTATCATTCTTTATTCAGCTTTTTCCATGTTCTGCTATTTCTATTCTTAGCCCTATAAGTTTGAATTCTCCCAGCCTTTAAGCTCTTTGTTCTTAGATTAATTGCCCCAGCCTTTAGGCGGTAGCTATATACTACTTTACACTATAAAATAACCCCTTAGATGAAAATATTTAGAAAAAACAAAGTAGAAATTAAAAGTAGTGTCCGAAGTGATGCCAAAGCCATAGCAGAATTTCTTTTGCGTACCAAAGGGCAGCAACTAAAGCAGCAATTACCATCCAAAATTGAGAACGATCCAATGCTTTTTTCTGTTGTGCCTGGGATTCTAATAAAGATTTAGTCTTTTCCTGTTCCATCATAACTTGCTCCCGCTGGTTGTTATAACCACCAGATTCCTTAAAAAGCCTTCCGTTAAGTTTTGTCCTATAAAAAACTTCACCGTCGAGGCTAACCTCCTTTTTTATGTATCCATCCTCCTCAAGTCTTTCCATCACTTCATAAACCTCATGTACATTTTCATACTCTCCTTTTTCTATTAGTTCTTTAAGACTTCCAGAGTAAACAACCCCATTATTGACAATGGTTGAAAGTGTTAAGTCAAGCTTTTGAATGGCAGTCATCATAGCAGTTTAGTTTGAAGCAAGATAACAAAAAAGCCCGCACACGGCAAGCTTAAATATTGCGGTATCGCTTTGCGCTTTACTGGTTTTTAAAAGTAAGTTTACCCGAAAACGAAGCAGCGACTTTAAGCATTTCAGCCCATCCGGTCTTTATGTAGCCACCTTTGCCGTATTCTATTGGCTTATACCATGATTTTTGTCCCATTAAAGTGTAGTTTGGGTCTATGTCTCCTTTGATTAAACAAAGGCTATCCGTCAAAAGTAGAGTTAGCTTTACCGTCATCCCATACTCCTTTGTTTTTGGCGTGGTTTGGTAGTAAGTTCTATTTGAGTTGGCAATGCCATAACCGTTTGACACAAGGATTTGAGTGATTTTTTCTTCTGTCAATCCTTGCGATGGAATGACAATGGTGTTGTCATGTTTTGTTTGTGCTGATAATAATATTGGGATAACCAATATCAGCAAGAGTAAGAGTTTCATTTTTGCTTTGGGTTGTAATTTAGTGCTGTTTCCAGGCTTTTATTAAATTCGGATAACTCAGGCCGTCCCGCTGATTCAGAGTCTCCAACAAAGCTTTCTACAGGTAAAGAATTGCTCTTTACCTGTTCTATGAACTTGTTGAAATCTGATTTGTATTCTTTATCTTGAATAACCCGGTATTTCGAGTATTCGCTTTCGGCAAAATTGTCTGCTGAATCTCTGCTTACTGAACCGGCGTTGGTTAATACATCATATTCGTTGAAATTCAAAAATGCGTCAAGCTTATTTGACCAATCCTCTATTTTCATTATCCGGTTCCTTTCTGCCTGTAATTCTGCGTAATCCAAATACATGTTTACGAGAGTGTTCAATTTTTTTAACTCATCCTCTGCCAAATAATTTTTAGCAACAGTTACATCTGACTTTTGAACCTTACCTGCTTTTCCTGCATTTTTGTATGTTTTCAATCCCATAAATGGCATGCTACAATCCGCCCTTGATTTTATTATTTCGGCAGAAGTTTGCCCCGTAATTGCAAACTCCAATTTGTTTTGAACTTTTGAAAAAAACTTGTGGGTAACCGGAGAATTTTTGTCATAGTCTTCCGATGTAGCGTATAAATCTGTTATTTTTTCATAGAACATTCTTTCCGATGCCCTAATTTCTCTTATCCTCTCTAGGAGTTCTTTGAAATGGTCTTTGCCAAATAGCTTGTTACCCTGTTTTAGCCTCTCATCATCTAAAACAAAACCTTTGATAAGATATTCATTCAATATTCTTGTCGCCCATATTCTAAACTGAGTAGCTTTATAGGAGTTGACCCTATACCCTACCGATATTATCATATCCAAACTAAAGAAGTCCATTTCCCTGGTAACAGTTCTATCGCCTTCATTTTGAACCTGTGCAATTTTTGCACAGGTTGCCGCTTCGTTTAGTTCCTGCGTTTTGTAGATATTCTGTATGTGCTTATTTACCCCTGTCCTATCTATCCCAAATATTTCAGCCATGCCAGATTGAGTAGTCCATACGGTATTTTCTCCCACAATTACTTGAACGTGGTTTTTTCCATCCCTTCCATGATAAAAGAGAAACTGCGATTCGTTGGTTATGTCTTTCATTGTTTGCAAATAAGATTGTTGTAAGTTAAACGGGTTGTTGAATATTGTAGCAATGTATTGAAACGGGCAATTGTGGTTATTTTCCGTGTGTTATATCTAAAGGCAAATTCATCAAGGTACTTCTGCATGTGCTTTGTACTCATGTAGTGATATATACCGATGTAGCCTCTATCAAACAATGAAAATACACCTTCTATTGAATTGGTGTGAAAAAATTTTTCACGTACATATTCTTTCTTAGCGTGGTCAATTTTTTCATGTGCTGAGAAATGATTATCTGCAAAGTGATAAGCACCTGAACAGTCGGTCATTAATACCGAATCTTCGCAAACATTTTCAACTGTTGATTTCAATATTTCACGTCTAGTTGATATTGTCATTCTAAGTTTGCCGCCACGCTCTAAAAATCCCATTACACAAGACTTGTTTGCATTCACGTCTAATTCTCCATCTTCAATTTTCTTGTGTTTGCTTCTTTTGAAATTCTTAACCTTACCACCTACATAGGTTTCATCTACTTCTACCATTTGACCTCCTCCACCCATTTTTTCATTTCTGCCTTCATTATCAGCTATACCAAAACAGTTGCGTATTCTGTGGTTCATAAACCAGGCTGTTTTTTGAGTAACATTTAAATCTTTGCCAAGTTGTACTGATGAAATTCCTTTTTTGTGAGAAGTGATAAGGTAGATAGCAAGGAACCATGTTTGCAATTCAATCTTTGTATTGTCAAACAGTGTGGCGGTGCGTACATTGAAATATTTTCCGGTATTCTTACATTTGTACTTATTACCTGCACATTTGTAAACTTTTGAAGTTTCATCGAAAGGGGAAACTACATTACCATTCCAGCGAAGTTGCTCTAAATGGTTGATGCAGGTTTGCTCATCCGGGAACGCTTTGAGTAAGTCTCTTATTGATTTGAAGTCTATGTTTATCATGGCTTATTGCTTTGATAAAACAAAGATAGTAGTTTATTACACAGCCACAAAATTATTTTGTGTAAAATTGTATATAGTTACCGCTTTTAGGCCGGGGATGACGGCAAAAGCACTCTCTTATCTCAGGGCTTTAGCCCTTACAATCAAACTTATTTCCCTCTGCATACAACGGACTGTTTATCAGCAAAGGGCTAAAGCCCTAAGACAATGAATGGGCTGCTTACACCATGTTCCGCACTAAAGGGACGGGGCAATTAAATTGTAAAAGCCATAAAACTTTGAATAATTTTTCCTCCTGCTTTTCATTTGGCGAAGCCTGAAAAAACCTTCCCTAAAATATATTTTGTAAAAAATGAAACATTTCCTTTCTTTATAGTCCACTGTTATAAAACTGCACCACATTTTACGGTGCAGTTTTATTTTTCAAATATTTTTAGCGAAGCCAATGCTTTTTAGCGAAGCCTGTTTTCAATCCCTTTGCGCCACGGAGGCGGAGAATGTGTGCGGCGGTTGCCGGAATTTGATCCATACAGTATCCTTTGTAATCGTAGAACTTTTCGCACTATTCGTTTTTCTCCGCCATTTTATTCAATTAGCAATGGAAGGGCTGAAAGATTCAGACGAGGGCAGTAATAAGTAACTCACCTTACGCATTCAATCATCTCTATTCGTTAAAAAATTACCTTTGAGTTGTGGAAAACTTTGTAGACATCTATACCGACTATTTGATTAGTTC
>JAYTGA010000252.1:0-12336 GCA_043733905.1 Segetibacter sp. | reverse complement strand
AATTTAAAGGAAAGTATTCATCTCCGCCGTTTCATTTTGCGAAGCGAAAACCGAATGTTTTGAAGGTGTTTTATCAATGTCATTTGCTCCGCAAAAAATGACTACTCATTTGCCTTAGCGCATGATACTCTGTAAGGGTAATGAATTGCCCAGGCTAAAAATATTCACGGTGGTTGCGGCACGCGGGGAGGCATTGCGGCTTGCGCAATGACCAGTTGCGGCACGCGGGGAGGCATTGCGGCATACGCAATGACGGGTTGCGGCACGCGAAAAGGCATTGCGGCTTGCGTAATGGGTAGTTGCGGCACGCGGGGAGGCATTGCGGCTTGCGCAATGGGTAGTTGGCGGCACGCAGGGAGGCATTTCGGCTTGCAATGAGCGGTAAATAATGATTTGAATGACCCGGCAGAATCATTTAAGTTTCTCCTTTATCCGGTAAAGAATTATCTCAGTTCTGTTTCCCCAACTGTACAAGACACATTTTTTCCAGTTCAGCATTTCTTTTTGCAGGATGTAGGAAAGGCAGGGTCAGCATACTGATGTGAAAATAAGGATACCGATTGAGTACATGCACGTTGTACCCATGTTTCAGCAAATCATCCGCAGCTTGCTCTGAGGTGTAGAAAACTGTTTCAGGATGTTTGTTGATCAAAGTATCTATGTGAGCCATTTCCTGGAAATTTTCTACATAGCCCGGCGCATAAAACTCAAATGAATAAGATAGGGTGTTATAGACCGCACATGGCAATTGCGGCTTGTTTTCTTTCAGCCATTTGCCTGCCACCATTCCCGCCTGGTAAGTTAGTAGTTGGGGGTAGAAAAAATTGAACAGGTAAATGAACAAAACGATAGACAAGGCAGATCCTGCGGCAACAATATTAGCCAGATCATTTTGCCGAAAGTAAAAAAAATAAGTGAATGCAATGATTGCAATCATTATGAAAAGAAAAGCTGAAAAGCCAAATTTGGAATACCAACTCAACAAGCTGACCAACACAACCGCCAGCAAAAGCAGCACGGTTTGCAGCAGTTTTATTCTGCGAAATGTGCTTTCATTTTTCAACGAAGTAAGGTAGGCCGCTGTGATGATAGAAAACTGAGGAAACAAGATGGCAATGTAATGAGGCAACTGGAAACCAGATAGTGAAAACAGAAGAAACGTGATGCCTGCACTACCGTAAATCACCCAGCGATTTTGATTTGCCTGGGTAGAAATTTTTCCTTTTCTAACCAATTGAACAAAAGCACAATAAAGCAACACAGACCAGGGCAAATAAGCCCACAAAGTGGTATGGAAGAAGAACGTTTTCTCACCACTGCCTTTGATGGGGCCTGTGTTAAAAAAACGCCCAAACTGGCTGTCCCAAAAGAAAAACTTTAACCCGGACACGTTGGTTTTGCCAAATACAACCTTCTCAGGGTGCACGTCAAACTGCATGTAGAGGCTATACAATTCCGGCATGATGAAAACCAGTATGAGCAGCACCATCACATACCAGCGATAGTTGACAAACTGCTTCCACTGTTTGCTGATCAACCACCACATCACAAAGCCGCCGCCAATGGTGATGAGTACAAAAATGCCTTTGGTCATCACAGCACAACCACAAAAAAATGCGGCCAGAACAATGTGTGTCCATTTGCCTGAAAAGTGCGCTTTGTAGAAATAATAAATGGCTCCGATTGAGAGCGTGGTTAGGAAAGGCTCTGCACGAACATCAAAGTTGTTGAGAAGCCCATGCAGGGAAAAGATGTAGAGGACAGTGGCGACTTTGGCGGTGTATTCGTCATAAAATGTTTTCGCTAAAAGATAGGTCAGCCTTGTACCTGCCAGCCAAAATAAAAATGCCGGAAGCTTGTAGGCAAAGGTATTGACACCAAACAATTTAATGCTTGCAGCACACAACCAAAAGGGCAGATGCGGCTTGTCGAGCCAGTCGTGTCCATCGCCCCAGAGGTTGATCCAGTCGCCGGTCTGTGCAATGTGTTTGGCAATGGTGGCATATAAGGCTCCGTCCGGTTCCAGTATGTCTATCAGCAAGCCATTGAAGTTGAGCAACACTCCGGCAACTACCAGGAAGGGGAATATTTTTTCGAATGGTTTCATGGTTGTGAAATGTCTGTTGCAGGGTTGTCAAAAAGGGGTATCCATTTTTTGTAAAGAGAAAATGTGCAGTAGCCAATCAATGTGCCCAATAATGCACCAGCCGCTATATCGGCGGGAAAATGTACACCAACATAAATCTGCGCATAGCCAATAGCAAATGCCCAAAGCCACAATAAATACCACCGTCTGTTGAGAGAATGCCGGATGACAAAAAACCAAAATGATGACAAGCCAAAATGATTGGAGGCATGAGATGATGGCATTGAAAAAAGGCCACCACAACCTGCAGGATTGTTGACCTGGAAATGTAAACCTGTATCGTAACAGGGTCTTAGCCGGTGAACCAACGGCTTAATGATGGAGGCGCTTGTAAAATCTGTCAATGCAAAAGTGAGCAACGACAATAAGAGTATAGGCACAATATATTTCCGGCAATTGCTAAAGAAAAAAAGAAGGAAAAAAAGATAAACGGGGATCCATGTAAACGGTTGGCGCATCAGCAGCATGATATTATCCAGCGGCTGCCACGAAAGTTGCTTATTAATGACGTAAAATAAGTGTTTATCTGCTTTAACAAGCCAGCCAATGTTCATAGTGTGCTTATATAGTTGTCAAAGATAGTTGATGGCGAATTATGCTTTTTTTAGAAATCTTTTTTAAAAACCCAAAAGGACTTTTATTAGAAAAGAACGCCTGTTTTTTGCCTTGAAAACAATAAAAAACAGGACAACAACCATTTCTCATTAAGTATGCCTGTAGGGTGAAATGTCTTATAAGGCTATCAATTTGACCGCATCAATTGCATCAGCCAGACAATTGTAACGTTCTTCGTTGTGTTATCGGCTGCCATTCCCAAAAAGAAATTTTTCCTGTGGCAGTCGAATAAACAAATCATCCTAATATTCAACAAAAGCAAACTTATCATTCCATGAAAACAATCTCTACCCAGATTACAGACAACGAGTTGGTTCAACTATTTCAGCATGGCGACAACAATGCCTTGGAAACGTTGGTTGACCGCTACAAAGACCGCATTTACAGTTCCATTCTTTTTTTGGTAAAAGACAAGTTCTTAGCCGAAGATTTATTCCAGGATGTGTTTATTAAAATCATTGATACCCTGCGTGCAAACCGCTACAACGATGAAGGGAAATTCTTACCCTGGGCTATGCGCATAGGACACAACCTGTGTGTCGATCATTTCAGGAAAGTTAAGCGTAAGCCCGGCATTTTAACCAGCGATTACAGCGACATTTTTGAAACCATCAACGTGACCGAAGATGCACCTGACACATTTTTGATAAAAGACCAAAGCCGCGAAAGTGTCAGGCAACTTGTAGATATGCTGCCCGATGAGCAAAGAGAAGTCCTTGTGCTGCGCCATTTTGCTGATCTGAGTTTTAAAGAAATTGCAGTCCTTACCAATTGCAGCATCAATACAGCTCTCGGACGTATGCGCTATGGCTTGATGAACATTCGCAAAATGGTTGAAAAAAAGCAGATTGCCTTGTAATTGGTAATGAGAAGGACTGGTATCTGACGTTTATGTAAACCGGGCGATAAAAAAATTTATATTCATCCAACATAGGATTGTTATAAGTTAATAACAGGGGCGCAAAGCCCCTTTTTTATTTGTTGGGATTATGGGTCCGAAGGTTTAATATTCATTCTTGTCCAATGGCTTTTCTAATTATTCAGTAAAAGGAAATACCCACGCCAAATTCAATACAATTATTCTTCTAAAAAAAAATCCTCCACTCTTCACTAAAGAGTAGATCTCTGTATCTTTTCAGTGCTTTTTCTTAAAAAATTAATAAAATACTCTCTTCATACCACTTTCAACACACCAAAAGCATCTTAATCTAAAACAGATGTAGCTAAACATTCCCTACATACTTTTTTTTAACAAAGATTAGTCATCAACCTGTTTTAGTTTTATCAGCGTTTTTGTTCGTAAAATGAAGCCATTGAATACAAAAATTACCATCTTTTTTTTATTTGCCTTAGTTGGGTTTCATCTTCCTTCTTTTTCTCAATATGGCAACCTTGAATTTGTGGAGAACAAAGGTCAGTGGAATGATCAGGTGAAGTACAGAGGCAATTTTACAACAGGGGCTTTTTTCCTTACGGAAAATGGTTTTCGTGTGTTGCAAAGCAATGCTGATGACCTCAAGGCCATGTCTGCTATGTATCATGGCAAAATGCGGGCAGAAAAAAATGCAATCATTTCCACCAATCAAACAGTTGTTGTACACTCACATGCTTACGATGTAAAGTTTGAAGGTGCTGGCAAACCGTTGCTCATTCCTGCAAAGCCTTTGGACAGTTACAACAATTATTTTATCGGAAATGACCAGGGAAAATGGAAAGGAAATTGCCGTATTTTCCAGGCCGTTACTTACAGCGAAATGTACAAAGGTGTTGATGTACGATATTACACTGACAATGGCAGATTGAAATACGACATCATTGTTCATCCGGGTGCCGATGTAGGTACAATCGCTATGAAATATGAAGGTGCAGATGCACTGGAATTGAAAAATGAAGAGTTGATTATCAAAACTCCATTAGGAGATAACCGTGAAATGTCGCCTTATTCGTTCCAGGTGGTCAATGGCAAAAAGAAGGAAGTAAAATGCAGGTTTAAAATTTCAGGAAATACTGTCCGGTTCGACATGGACAACTATGAGAAAAATACAACCCTTATTATTGATCCTACTTTAATTTTTGCCACATTTACCGGCAGCACTGCGGACAACTGGGGCTTCACTGCCACCTATGGTGCAGACGGCAGTTTTTTTGCCGGAGGCATTGTGTTTGGCCAGGGATTTCCTGTCAGTCCGGGAGCTTACAGCACCATTTTCAACGGTGGTGTTCAGGAAGGCAATAATCCAACAATAGACGGGTATGACATGGGGATTATTAAGTTCAATGCCGCAGGTACCAATCGTGTGTATGCAACTTATATTGGCGGCAATAAAAATGAGCAGCCACACAGCATGATAGCGGATGAACAAGGCAACCTGGTCATAGCAGGCCGGACCAGTTCAGGCTCATCCTATCCGCTGAAAGGCGGGCCTGCGGTTGGTTCCGGTGGCGGCTACGATATTGTTGTTACAAAATTAAATGCTGCCGGCACTGACATTATCGGCTCCAGAATAATTGGTGGCGGTGCAGACGATGGGGCTAATATCGGTATCAAATATGCACTACCCGATGGTGAATTAAGCATTCGCCGAAACTATGGCGACGATGCCCGAACCGAAGTTATTTTCGATGCCTCCGGGAATGTTCTTGTAGCCTCCAACACCCGCTCCTCCGACTTCCCGGTTGTGTCACCTTTCCAGTCATCAAAAAGCGGGGCGCAGGATGCAGTCATCCTCAAACTTTCACCCGATCTCAGCAATGTTATGGTCAGTAGTTTTTTAGGGGGAAATGGGAATGATGCCGCTTTTGTTCTGGCTGTCAACCCGTCAAACGGCAATATTTACATTGGAGGCAACACCGAAAGCACAGACCTGCCTGGGGATAAAACAGGTGTGTTACAACCCACATTCAGTGGTGGAACCGATGGATTTGTTTCAATCCTTTCGTCCGATGCAACCACTTTATTGAAAACCGGGTATTTTGGTACATCTACTTTTGACATGCTCTATGGTATACAGTTCGACAGGTTCGGTTTTCCTTACATCATGGGTTCCACTACTGGTAACTGGACCGTTAAAAATGCTGCCTATGTTGAGGCGGGAGGAAAGCAGTTTATCAGCAAACTGGAGCCGGATCTTTCCGCTTTTGTTTATTCCACCGTGTTTGGAACCAATTCTCCAATTCCTAATATTTCCCCTGTCGCCTTTTTGGTGGACAGGTGTGAGAATGTGTATGTATCCGGCTGGGGGGGCAGTGTGAATACACAGGAAGGATTTAAGAGTTCCGGAACGACCGGTATGAGTGTTTCAAACACTGCTATACAAACCAAGACAGACGGCAGCGACTTTTACTTCTTCGTATTGGAAAGGAATGCCGCCAGCAGATTATACGCCACCTTTTTTGGCCAAAACGGCGATGCCGGTGAACACGTGGATGGCGGAACCAGCCGGTTCGACAAAGATGGGGTTATTTACCAGGCCATTTGCGCCAACTGTTTTAGCAATGTGGCTTTCCCTACTACGCCAGGGGCATGGGCTACTCAAAACGGATCGCAAAACTGCAATCTGGCTGCTGTAAAAATAAAGTTTGATTTAGCAGGGATCAATAATGGAATACGATCCTCAATTGTAGGTTCTACCAATGACACGGTAGGCTGCGTACCGCTAAGGGTTTTTTTCAAAGACACACTTGCCGAGGGCAAAAAATACATCTGGATTTATGGAGATGGGTCTAAGTTTGATACGACATTAAGTCCCTTTACCAATCACGTTTACAATGCCATTGGCCAATACCAGGTCACGCTCATTTCCATTGACAGCAACAAATGCAATATTGAAGACACTTCCAGGCTGTTAATTAATGTAAAAACTTTTCAGGCATATCTTGACTTTGACTGGCAAAAACAACTGCCCTGCGATTCTTTTAAATACCAGTTTAACAACCTGGCAACTGTTGTTCCGGCAGCACGTCCATTTGGCCCCACATCATTTACCTGGGACTTTGGCGATGGTTCCCCACTGCTTGTTGCTGGCTTAAACCCGGTGATCCATAGTTTTCCATCGGCGGGTACTTATTTCATCACTCTTCGTCTTACTGACACAAATTTTTGCAACGCCCCAATTGATACGGTCAAAAGACTTAGCATAGACAATACCGTGAGTGCAGGCATTCAAACAGACGCTTTTGGCTGTGCACCATATAAAGCCATATTTACGAACACAAGCATTGCCGGCGAAACTTATTTGTGGAATTTTGGCGATGGCACCACTTCTACTGATGAAAACCCTGTCCATCTTTACAACGTACCTGGGATATATACCGTCAAATTAACGGTGGTAAACCTGGGAACATGCAACAAACGGGACTCTGCATTGTTTACAATAACAGTCAGCAGTCCACCCATTGCAGGTTTCCTGTTTTCCCCAAATCCTCCGCAGATCAACACCGCGGTTGACTTTACCAATACTTCAACCAATGCCGACAGGTTTTTATGGAAATATGGAGACGGGGATTCACTTTTTATCAATACAAGAGAAAATGTGCAGCATCTTTATAACAAAACCCAGGTCTTTACAGCCTGCCTGTATGCAAATAACAAATCAGGCTGCGCTGATAGTATTTGCCAATCTGTTCCGGCAAGAGTTTTGCCATTGTTAGATGTGCCAAATGCTTTTACCCCTAACAATGATGGAACAAATGATAAAATCTATGTCCGCGGATTTGGGATTGTAAGAATGTTGTGGCGGATTTATAATCGTTGGGGAACAATGATCTATGAATCCACAGACCAGAAAGAGGGGTGGAACGGAAAGTACAAAGGCAGCATTCAACCTGTGGAAGTCTATCATTACACACTGGATGTGGGATATTCGGATAATTCAACGTTTCAAAAGAAAGGTGACATAACTTTACTAAGATGATAAAGGAGTAAGAATGAAAAAGAGATTATTTTTCAACACGGCAATTGCACTCATGGCAGGATGGATGACACAGTCTAAAGGGCAGGATTTGCACTTTTCTCAATACTTCAACTCTCCATTGTTGGTCAACCCAGCCAATACAGGTTTCATACCCGAAGGCGATTATCGGATCGGAGTTAATTATAGAAAGCAGTGGGCAAATCTTGGCAATCCTTATAAAACTTTTAGCGCATTTGCCGATGGTCAGTTGTTTGGCGACCGTATGGAAAATGGCTGGATAGGCATTGGAGGCGCATTACTCAGCGATGTTGCCGGAACGGGAAATCTGACGACCACCCGGGCTTTTGGTTCCATTGCTTATCACCAGGCTTTGGGGCTTGCCAGCCTGCTCAGTGTTGGGTTTAATGTAGGGTGGGTAAATAAGAAAATTGACTTTAGCAAGCTGACATTCGACAACCAGTGGAACGGTAAGTTTTTTGATATTGAGGCACCGAGTAATGAGCCTTTCATTACCAACCAAATTAATTATTTCACTCTGCAGGCTGGGGTCAACTATGCTTTTTACCCCAATGACAACACCTATCTCAATGCAGGTGTTAGCGTGTCTAACATTAACCGCCCAAAAGAATCATTTTTTAGCTCAAGCCTCACTGATACACGTTTAGATGTGCGGGTAACAACTTTCTTAAACGGAAGTTTTAGAGCCTCAGATGCGTGGATTATTAACCCCAATGTTTACATCAGTAAAATGACAACAGCATGGGAAGTAGTTGGTGGCGTAAACGCACAGCGAAAATTGAATGAAGACGGCAGCACACAAGTTATTTTGGGAGGATACTACAGGGCCGGAGATGCGTTCATTCCATTAGTTGGTTTTCAGCAGTCAGGCATCAAGCTAACCTTTAGTTATGATGCCACCGTTTCTTCACTTAAAAATTACAACCAAAGTCGCGGAGCCTATGAATTTTCCATTATTAAACAAGGAATTATCAATACAGAAAGAGGAATTAAATGCCCCGCTGTCCGATTTTAAAACCAACATTGTCAAACTATTTCACTTTCTCATTCAGGTTTGACACTTCTACAGCACCATCTTCATTGACCAGGTAAATACTGAAATAAAGATCGTTTGCAGTGAAGTATTCGTGAAGTTTTTCAACAATCGCTTTGTAGCGGCTTACATTAGGCAGAGCCATTGCAACATCTGCATTTTCAAAAGTGCCAAAATTGGCAAATGAATTTATCAAAGCTTCAGAAAACCAATTTTTGGCATGATGCGTGGTTTTTAAAGTTGCATGTTGAGGATTGTGAGGATTAAATTGAGGGAACCCTTTGACTTCAATAATTTCTTTTTTGAAAAATTTTGAAGCGTTAATGATTCTCTCAGGCTTAACGCCATCTTTGGGGGGCGTTTCTTTTTGCACTTTATAGCCATTGTCTTTGAGGTAAGCAACAACAGCGTTGTAAATAAAATCCTCAGAATACCATTCTGTCAATGTAGCTGAGCTACTCTGTACTTGAATATTGTCCATAGAATATAATGAATTGTAAAGCTGAAAAAACAACTTTATAGTTAAAAAATTAAGACAACGAAAACATGCTATTGTTGCATTAAATGTTGTCAAAGTTTTCCACTTCTTTTATCATAAAAAATTATTCCACTTATTTATTCACAAAAATTTAGAAAGTAGTTTTCGATAATAATTTTTGAATAAGGCACGAATGAGTAATTTAGCTGCCATTAATCAGGGTTTTAAAAAATATCAGTATGAAAATTGTAAAGAAAATAGGGTTTTTAATTTTAAGTGGACTAATCAGCAATGGCATCAGTGCTCAAGAGGGTGGAAAAACCCGGAGTGAAGAACCCAAACCTTCCCAGGAAATTATTGATGCTCCAACAGATCAGCCATTAAAAAAAGGTATTTTTAAAAAACAATTGCCCGGAGTATCCGAGAAAACACCGACAAAAACTAAAATGCCTGTGATGGATGAAACGGTAGTAACAGAACCGGGTTCAGCAACAGAAGTCATTAAAAACAGTAACGGCGAACTTGAAATGATCAGAAAAGATGAGGGAAATCAGGAAAAGCCTAAGACCGAAGAGTTAATCAATAATACGACTGGAAATTCTGCAATAAAAACGTCTTCATCCGCAAAGGAAGCTTCTCCCAATATTAAAAATAAAAAAGGAAAACGCAAAGGTGCAAAAGCCTTTCATTCTAAGAAAGGAGCAAAGAAAAAAAAGTTTGCAAAAGCAAAAAAAGCGATCAAACATTAGTTGCCATAAGCCCTGACACCTCATATTAATTCCAACATTCTTCTAAGGTGTATCCTGCTTTTCCATTATTTACGAAGTGCAAATGAATCGCTGATTTATGATTACTTAGTGAATAAGATAAAGTTCAATCTACTTTAATCGCATAACAGACTTTTTTTTCACTTCCGCATATATTACACAGGCATGATTTTAATGAATAAAAGCTTGATTTTCTTAGTACTTTAAAAAGGTATTTGGTTGAGTAAAAAGTTTGAATAATTGGTAAAAATATACTCTCAACCATACGTTACAAACTTTCAATTTTCATCGTAAAAAATGCAGAGCAACTCATTGGTTGAATACGGATCACGAAGGGTGATCATCACCATCACTGCAATTCTTTGTGCCTTGCTCGAAATTGTTGATACAACTATTGTCAACGTGGCACTTAACGACATGCGGGGCAACCTCGGTGCCACTCTAACAGAAGTTGGTTGGGTCATTACAGCCTATGCCATTGGCAACGTTATCATTGTTCCCATGACCAGTTGGCTGGCTCAGCAGTTTGGGCGCCGAAACTATTTTGCAGCATCCATTGTCATTTTCACCATTTTCTCTTTTTTGTGTGGAAATGCGACCAATATTTGGGAACTTGTTTTATTCCGTTTCATTCAAGGGCTTGGAGGTGGCGCATTGCTGGTGACCTCGCAAACAATTATTACCGAAAGTTATCCTCCTGAAAAACGTGGAATGGCGCAGGCTATCTACGGACTTGGGGTCATTATAGGTCCTACACTTGGGCCGCCATTAGGAGGCTATATTGTGGATCATTTTTCCTGGCCTTACATTTTTTACATAAATATTCCTATTGGTATTATTGCAGCCATATTAACACTTCAATTTGTACGAAGCCCAAAGTATTCCGAAAAGAGTATGGCGAAAGATGTTGACTGGGGCGGCATTGCCTTGCTGGCTATAGCTGTAGGTTCCCTTCAATATGTGCTGGAAAAAGGTCATGATGATGATTGGTTTAGTAGTAACACGATTGTTGTACTGACCGTTACGGCTGTTCTCGGACTGTTCTTTTTTATCTGGCGGGAACTCACTTTTAGAAACCCCATTGTTGAATTAAGAGTTTTGAAAAATGGCAATCTGCGTGTCGGAACTATACTTTCGTTTATCATGGGCTTTGGCTTATACGGTTCAACATTCATGATTCCGCTTTACACACAATCTACCCTTGGCTGGACTGCACAGCAATCCGGCGCACTCATGATTCCTGCTGCATTGACCACGGCTTTCATGATGCCATTAATTGGAAAAATTTTGCAGAAAGGAGTTCCTCAGCAGTATCTGGTGGCTTTAGGGATGGCCATCTTTTTCCTGTTTTGTTACTGGGGCTATAAGATTCTGACACCCGACACCAGCAAAGACGATTTTTTCTGGATGCTCATTATGCGTGGTTTGGGAATGGGGTTGCTGTTTATACCGATTACAACCCTATCTCTATCTACGCTTAAAGGTGTGCAGATAGGCCAGGGTGCTGCATTTACGGGCATGATGAGGCAGTTAGGCGGTTCATTTGGAATTGCTTTAATAACCACCTTTCTTTCGCAGCAAAATATGGTTCACAGAAATGACCTGGTGGGAAAATTGGATGTCAATAACCTGAATGTTCAGCAGCGGATAAATACAATTCAGCATGGGTTTATGAGCAAAGGTTTATCAACCAGCGAATCTCTAAAGGCGGCCTATAAATCCCTTGATTTTTCGGTTTCCAAACAAGCCGCTGTTTTATCTTACATGGATGCTTTCCTTTATCTCGGCATCATTTTTCTTGTTTGCATTCCATTTGTTTTGTTAGTAAAAGGAAATAGGAACAAAAAAATAGACATGTCGGAAGCAATGCACTAAGTTTTTAATTTTTTATCTCTTGTGGAAATAATTTTTTTGTTTCATTTTAACTCAATTTAAATATTTCAAGGCAATCGCCTGCCTGCATAGTTTTTGCATATTGCTTTGTAAAACAAAGTTTGTTTCATTTTGAGGAAAAATTATCTCAGATTACGCAAACGATAAAAGCAAAATTTCATGGTAAAAAGTTCCCTTTTTTTATTTCTCCTCCTGATGTCGTCATCCATTTTTTCACAAAAAGATAGTACACGCTTGGTTTACAAAACATCTTTTATTACAGATGGATCCATTATCACAGCAGGCATTGGGTTGACGGTACTTGGTGTAAAACTGATTAACAATAAGAAAAGCCTGAACCCAGCAGAACTTGCAAACAAAACGAAAGACCAGGTTTTTTTCTTAGACAGAAGCAGTGTGGGAAATTATTCAAAACGTGCAGACGATGACAGCTACATCCCCTTCCAGGCTTCATTTGCAATGCCTGTCATCAT
>JAYTGA010000251.1:0-5543 GCA_043733905.1 Segetibacter sp. | reverse complement strand
GATTTAAGTGAATGTTTTTCTGCCCTATATTTGCACCTCTTAATCAAAAAAAACAATTTTATTTATTATGCCTTATTTATTTACTTCTGAAAGTGTTTCCGAAGGACATCCGGATAAAGTAGCAGACCAAATCTCTGATGCTTTAATAGACAACTTTTTAGCCTTTGATCCTCAAAGCAAAGTTGCCTGCGAAACACTTGTAACTACCGGACAAGTTGTGCTGGCTGGTGAAGTTAAGTCTAAAGCTTATTTAGACGTACAGGAAATAGCCCGTGGAGTCATTCGCAGGATTGGCTATACCAAAAGTGAGTACATGTTTGAAGCCAACAGTTGCGGCATTCTCTCTGCTATTCACGAACAATCTGCTGATATCAATCAGGGAGTGGATAAGCAAAAAAAAGAAGAACAAGGCGCAGGCGACCAGGGAATGATGTTTGGCTATGCCAGCAACGAAACTGAAGATTACATGCCTTTAGCCTTAGATCTTGCACACAAAATATTGATAGAGCTGGCTGCTTTGCGCAGAGAAAACAAAGCCATCAAATACCTCCGCCCCGATGCTAAAAGCCAGGTGACATTGGAGTATGATGATAACAATGTTCCCGTAAGAATAGATGCCATTGTGGTTTCTACTCAACATGATGACTTTGACACAGAAGAGAAAATGCTGGCGAAAATCAAAAAGGATATTGTTGACATTTTAATACCAAGAGTAAAAGCCAAGTATAAAAAATATGCGAAGCTTTTCAACAACAATATCAAATATCACATTAACCCGACCGGCAAGTTTGTGATTGGTGGCCCGCATGGTGACACTGGTCTGACTGGCCGCAAAATTATCGTGGACACTTATGGTGGAAAAGGGGCACACGGTGGTGGGGCTTTCAGCGGCAAAGACCCAAGCAAAGTGGATCGCAGCGCTGCCTATGCAACACGTCATATTGCCAAAAACCTTGTAGCCGCAGGTGTTGCAGAGGAAGTATTGGTACAGGTATCTTATGCAATTGGAGTCGCTCAACCCACGTCTATCAATGTCAATACTTATGGCACAGCCCATGTAAACATGACGGATGGCGAAATAGGTAAAATAGTAGAGTCTGTTTTTGATATGCGTCCTTACTTCATTGAGCAGCGGTTAAAGCTGCGTACACCTATCTACAGCGAAACAGCAGCTTACGGCCACATGGGTCGCAAAAACGAAGTGGTTACAAAAGAATTCAAAGATCCTTATGGTAAAATAAAGAAAGTGAAAGTAGAATTGTTTACCTGGGAGAAGCTTGACTTTGTAGCAAAAGTGAAGAAAGCTTTTAGTCTTTAAATACAACTTTTTTTTACTTCCTGCAAAAGGAAGATAATTGAAACCATAAGCATTCATTTTGCTTATGGTTTTTTGTATCTTTAAAGTAAATTTTTTTATGGAGGCGATAGAAAAAACAATAGAGTTCGACGAAAAAGGAAATTCTCTGCTTATTTTTGGAAGCTATTTTTCTGGAAAAAAAGCTAAAGTTGTTGTGTTGTTTGAAAACGAAGAAACAGATGGACAATCATGGATGAAATTAGGAAACAGAGGCCAATCTTTCGATTTTTGGAATGATCCTGCTGAAGACATTTATACTTTGGAAGACGGTAATCACTATAAAAAAGGGCAGGATGAAGTTTAAAATTGTATTAATCAGGTTTCCCTTTGATATATGAAAGGCGGGAAACTGAGACCTGCACTTTGTCTTATTGAAAAAATAACGAAGTTCAACCACATTATTTTTTGCCGCTATAACCAGCAATTTGAACAATGCAACTGAATCAACTGATATAATTATTTGTGTAGAATCTTTCCCAAATGAAACCGGGCTAAAAACTACTTCCGTTCTTAAAACACACAGATTAATTACCGCAAACGAAAATATTATTGAGAAAGTTATTGGCACCCTTCCCGGAAATTATCATTCAGAAGTAAATAAAATACTCAGTCTTATTTTCATGTTAAATAAATAATCTTATTATCAAACATTTTGAAAGATTTTAAACACCAGCACAAGCGACCTAAGAAAAATACGCTCATCATTGGCAGAACCAAAGTGATAGAAGCCATGCAATCTGGCAGGCAACTGGATAAAATATACCTTGTCGGCACTGTGCATGGCGAGGTGATAGACCACATAAAAAGCTTGGCAGAACAATACAGCGTACCCATCAGTAAAGTCCCCGTAGAAAAACTGAATGGGTTCAACATCAGCAACCACGAAGGTTGTGTGGCGGTCATTTCCAAAGTGCAATACCAGGATTTGCAATCGGTCATTTCTTTTGTTGTAGAAAAAGGGGAAGTGCCGTTGCTACTCATTCTTGATGGCATCACAGACATACGAAACATAGGCGCATTGGCACGAACCGCTTTATGTACAGGTGTTCACGCCATCATCATTCCAGACAAAGGCATTGGGGCGTTGAACGAAGATGCCATTACGACATCAGCGGGGGCATTGGAAACAATTGCCATCTGCCGTGTCAGCAACCTACAGAAGATCGTGGATGACCTTCACCTGAACGGCATTAAAGTGTTTGCCAGCGAAATGACCGCCAAGCAAACGTTGTTCAATACGAACCTGGCAGAACCATGCGCTATAGTGATGGGCAGCGAAGACAAAGGCATTTACCTCGCACTGATGAAAGTCTGCGACGAGCAATTTAAAATACCCATGAAAGGTGATTTTGAAAGCCTGAACGTATCAGTAGCGGCAGGGATGATTTTGTATGAGGCGATGAGGCAAAGGGTAATGTGAAAATTTGAGAACGGCTCAATTTGAAAATGAGTGAAAAAAATCTGAGTTTCTATTTCTAAAAATGCAGCAGATGAAAAGCAAACTTGCCCTGGCTGTTATATTCCAATGATGGCAGGGGAAATTTGAAAGCATTCAAAAAAACCAATGTCAGCTTAAAAAACTTACTGTTTGTTTTAATTTTTGTAAGGTCAATGTCTGGTGAAATGTAGTATTGACGATATCGCGGAATGTCCCGCCTGTTAAAAACATTTCCCTGTTTATCAGTTCCATAATTTTCAACAGCACCGAACATGCCTTCTGCACCATAACCAAAGGCAATGCTTAGCCACGAGGGTAAATTACTTTGTGGCATAAAGGCTTTTAAGTTGGCACTCAGCCAATAGGTTTGACCATTGTAGTCTTTTATCATCCGCTCTTGCCAGGTGTCGCCATAGAGAAAATCTGCCCGTTTGTTAAGGTCGGCATTTTCATAATTATTGGGGTGAAAAGAGAACTTGTATTTGATCCGCTGCTCTCTCCAGGCAAGTTCCTGTCCTAAGTATAAACCACTGCCGAATACGTTGGCACTCATGTCGCCCCAGCTCCACCCCCATTCGCTGCTAAAGCCGTCCAGTGTTTCTATAATGCTTTGGTAGGCCAATGCACTCAAACTGCCTATCACAGCTGCTTTGCGCTGACTTAGCCCAGCCCATTTCCACATTTCGGTACTGCCGTAGCTTTCTATGTAGGCACTGTAGCCATGCCCTATTTTATCCACCTGTTTCCACTCGTTGTTGTCGTCAAAAAAGTGGAAGGAGGATTGTGGGTAGTTGCTATACCAGGCAGAATATAATCCTGCCATGGTGCCGCCATAGCCAACTGCATTGGCAATTGTGACAAGTTTTACTCTTTTCCTGTTATGAGGTTGTGAGGAAAAACTGAAGGGAATTGATTTCTCCTGCAAAATTTTCCCATCAGATTTGATACTTGTATTCAATGACTCTGATGAAATATTTGCTGCACTATCCTTTTGATTTTGAGCAAAAATTGAGCTGGAAGCGAGAAGCAATATATAATAAATGACACCTTTCATAAACGATTTATCAAACCTACGGCATTAATATATAAAAGGGTTTTGTCGAAACAGTTTTAGTGTTAATAATTCTTAAAGTTGTTGATTGGACGAAGTACATTGGCATTTGAATAACTCCTTTACTTTCGCCTTCATCGAAATAAGCAGTTCATTTTCATTTTGTTCTGGAAAAAATTTTTACAAATGGATTTATAATAAAAGATGTTAGCTGACTCCGTCTGTGGCGGCTTCCTTATAAATTTTGCCAATCAATCCTTGCAATACTTTGCCAGGCCCTACTTCTGTAAAATGGGTAGCACCATCACTTACCATGGCCTCAATGGTTTGTGTCCACCGGACAGCTTCGGTTAATTGGTTAAGCAGGTTCTTTTTAATTTGTGCAGGGTCTGTAACAGCCGTTGCTGAAACGTTTTGATAAACAGGTGCTATAGGCATTTTAAATTCAATGGAATTAATCGCTGCTGCCAATTCTTCTTTTGCTGGTTGCATCAGCGGGCTGTGAAATGCTCCGCCTACAGGTAATATCAAAGCACGTTTAGCACCAGCAGCCTTCATTTTTTCACAAGCTATTTCTATACCCTTTACACTTCCGCTAATAACCAGTTGCCCTGGACAATTGAAATTGGCAGCCACTACCACTTC
The DNA here is from genome assembly GCA_043733905.1 of Segetibacter sp. GTDB lineage: Bacteria > Bacteroidota > Bacteroidia > Chitinophagales > Chitinophagaceae > Segetibacter. The sequence goes on along the minus strand of JAYTGA010000251.1, from coordinate 1,052 downwards.
GCCTGTTTCCTGCTCCACTTCTGCACAAATTTTTACAATTGTTTCATCGGGCAATGCCAGCACGGCTGCCATAGAAGAAGGTTGTAATGTGCAGGCATTTTGCATAGCTTTTGCCCTGATGCTTACCAGTTTTATGGCATCTTCAAATGACAATGTCTGATTAGCCACTAAAGCCGAAAACTCTCCCAGCGAATGACCCGCAACCATATCAGGTTCAGGCTTTTCTAAAGTTTTATAAGCAATCACTGAATGAATAAAAACCGCGGGCTGTGTTACGTTGGTTTGTTTCAGATCTTCGTCTGTGCCGGAAAACATAACATCGGAAATGCGGAAACCAACTATTTCATTGGCTTGCTCAAATAGTTCCCTGGCTTGGAAACTATTGTCATATAAAATCTTTCCCATTCCTGCAAACTGACTTCCCTGACCAGGAAAAATAAAAGCATGTTTCATAAAAACGGCGTTGTATGATATAAGACCGCAAATGTAGCTGTTTATAAAAAAGATTAGAACCAGTTCTATACAGAATATTCACTCAAAAAAAGGACATGTAAATCAGGAAGAAAAATTACCTGTTGAGATAAAGTTGAAACAGGAAGTTGAAATTATTTTTAAATATAACATGCTCACCTTTAGCAACATATTATGTTGAATTAAAAAAGCCACTGTTTTGCAACAGTGGCTTAAACGCTCTTAAAAGCGTCTATCAGAATTATCTGATGGATACAGCCCGGTCAGGCGATACCGACCGCAGGCTTCCATGACATATCTGTAGATTGCATGAATACCTCCTTTTCTTTGGTGAGTAGTAAAAGTAGGAATTTATTTGAGATAGTGGACAAGGAAGAATATTAATTCCTGGAAATCCAGTTCAACAGATATTTAATGATCAAACTGGTTGTGGTACAAACAATAAAAACATCTGCGCTTGCTCAACATTCCTCCTATCCCCTTCAATGTCATCAACTTAAGCCCTAAACCGGTTTATAGCACATATAATATTTCCGTTTATTCTGGTGATTTCGTTTAAATTTTCTTCCTGGTCTGATGGG
>JAYTGA010000250.1:0-5224 GCA_043733905.1 Segetibacter sp. | reverse complement strand
TTTGCAAAAAGACATGGTGATAAAGAATGCCTGGTTGAAATAGGCTGCTGGGGTCCGGTGGTGCAATGCAATATTAATAAGAGAGGTGCACTTAATCATGTGGGTGGATGTATGAATGTTGGTGCTCCCTGTATCGGTTGTACTATGCCGGGTTTTCCTGATAACTTTTCACCATTTTATACAAAGCCTCCCGGTACAATTGTGTCATCAACGGTTTCAAAAACTACAGGTTATTTTATTCGTAACTTAAGAAGGTTTTCTATGATGTATGCCAACCGCTCTGGTGTATGGAACAGGAATAATCATGTTCCATCCGGATGGGGACATGTGGAAGAGGCAAGTAACCTGCAAAAGGTGGCACATTATTTTTATAGTAAGATACAATTCCATAAAAGTGTTAGGCCCGGCATGAAACCAAAAAGCAGACACAGTGCAAAGGCAGCAACTGAAGAAGTAAAACAACAATAATGAACGACGCACAATATTATAATGAGTTTTATATAGGCCTTGCAATTGTTGGTGCCATTGTAGTAATTGCAGCAATTCTTCTTATTTTAATATTAATTGCTGCAAGAAGAATTTTGAAATTAGCAAATGCAGCTTTGGGCATTGTTGTAAACATCAAACAAAATACAATGAGTATTTGGGGCTTGCAGGATACCAATCACAAAGCCATTGATATTTTGAACGAAGCCGACACAATATTATCCAACGCCGGTGCGGTTGCAACGGCATTACATGAAACTGAAAAACAAACATGATGGAAAATGTAAGTGAAGAAGCACTCACAAAAGTTTGGGTCATCTGTCTTATACTTGGCCTTGTAATAACCATTGTAGTGGCCATCCTTTTAATTCTTATCAGGAATACTGCACGTAAAATTTTAGGTGGTGTTCAGAAGATCTGGACTGAAGGAAAACTGGTAGCGAACAACACTATCCAGATCCCGATTTATTTAACAGTGACCAACCAGGTGGTATCCAAAATCTATGATACTGCCGTAAAGATTATTGGTGGCGCCGCAGCCATAGAGCAGCATGCAAGTGTTTGCCCGGGTTGCCCTGCCTGTGTTTTAACTCATAAAAAAGAAATGTAATTATGTTCACTCTTTTAATGATATTGACTGTTTTGCTGGTGTTGGTCTTTGTTATTGCTTTGATATTTTTCGTAGCCAACATTCAACGCTTGCTGGTAAACATCGGCGGCGATGGCAACAGTTTTCTTGCAAAACTAAGGTTAGGATTAAGAGCTATTGAAACTGAGACCGGCCACCTGCCTGTGCAGGTTACCAAACTGAATGAAACATTAAGTAACACCGGCGCAGGTTTAAAGATTGTAAATGGACATTTGGAAGGAACTATTCAGGCTGCATTAAAACAAAAAAATATTTAACCATGCCGTACATCGTATATGTTTTATGGATCGTTGTGTTAGTAGTTGCCCTGATATTATTTCCTTTTATCGTCAGGCTGTTGCATAAAACATTTATGGCAGCAAAAAATATAGAGCGCTATTTAAGAGAGATGAAAGAAGCAGGAATGGGCATCGCAGGAAACACTGCTCATATAACTGCATTGAACAGCACCATAGAAGTTGCAGTGGATATATTGGACAGTGCAGGAAAAATAAACAGTAACGCTGAAACTATTGAAACAGTAATGGCTGACAGGTCAGCTAAATTTAATTGATATGGGAGATTATTTATTCATTGCCACGGTAATTGTAGTAGTACTTGTTGTGCTGGTATTAGTGATTTACCTTGTAGGAGTGATAATTTATTTATTCAGAGCGGCAGGACATTTGAAAGCGCTTGCCGGTGGTTTGCAACAAATAGAAAATGATACCGCTCCTTTGGCAGGTAAGCTAACAACTATCAATGGTGCATTGGATACTTTGCATGGTGGCTTGTCATCGGTAAATACGCATCTTGGTGCTATTGCAAAAGTGTTGAAATTGTAAGAGGTTGAATAAAATGTTTTGTAAAGATTGAAAGCAAAATATGTCAGTGCAAAAGATAAATTAAAAACTAATGCCCGACCTCCCTCTCCAAGTGGAGAGGGACCGGGGGTGAGGTAAAATTCAACAGTTGTAAACAAAAAAATATGTGTTTTAAAAATCTTCCGATAGAGTTTGATGAGCAGGGCAACGCAACATTGAAAGAAGGTGTTGCCAATCCTTATTCTTACGATGTTGTTGACCTCGGTAAAAATGAGGATAAGCTCAAAGAACTCTTGGGCAAAAATGGATTTTTGAAAAATGTAGATTATGATCCTGTGACAAGGATAGCCGGTGCATTGGCTTTCCACAGTGTAGTAGATCTGGAAAATAAAAAAGTGATCTCTTCCAACTCTATGGCAACATTGTTCCGTGGATATGAAATTATTTTGAAAGGAAGAAGCCCTTTGGATGCAGCTTACATAAGCAGTCGGGCTTGTGGTGTTTGTGGCGGTGTGCATGCAACGGTTTCTGCACTTGCTATTGAAATGGCGTTGGACATAAAACCACCACCGCTGGCAATAGTGATGCGCAACATGTTACTGGCATTGGAATATTTGTACGACCATCCACTCCATTTATTTCTTCTTTCCGGTCCTGATTATTCGGAACAACTGACAAGTGAAACCAATCCTGAAATTGTAGAGAAAGCAAGGACAACGCCAGCAAAAAATAGTGCGGCGCATGGGTATAAAATGATGATTGATATCATGCACGACCTAAATCCGCTGACCGGTAAATTATATATTGAAGCATTGGAAATGACCCGTGTTGCCCGTGAAGCCTATGTGCTGATCGGTGGTAAATATCCGCATCCGCAATCAGTTATTCCCGGCGGGCTTTCAGTCACTATCAACATCACTGTATTAAATGAATTATATCAACGCCTCATAAAGTTCTTTGATTACGGACAAAAAGTGGTTGGGCTTTGGGATGATGTCTTTGATTTCTTCCTGGAGTGCAATCCTGATTATGAAAAAGTAGGTGCACGACCTGCCACCATGATTGAAACCGGCGTGTGGGACCACCCCGATTATTATGATGCTTCGTATGCAAATTGCGATACATGGGGTAATGCCAGATGGTCAACACCCGGTGTGTTGATTGATGGAGAGCTGGTGACAACAAACCTCAAACAAATCAATGTAGGGCTGGAAGAATTTGTGGAACATTCCTTTTATGAAAAATGGGATGGTCATCGTTTTAAAACAGATTTAGAAGGAACGCCATTAAGTCCCCATCATCCCTGGAATAAAGAAACCATTGCCAAGCCCGGCAAGCAAAGCTGGCGGGATCGTTATACATGGGATACCTGCCCTACATGGGATCGCAACAGCGTGGAAGCTGGTGCCTATGCACGTTTGTACATCACTGCCAAAGCCAACAAAGTTGTGAGCCGCAGGTTTGTAGAGCCCACCGGTCACAGCATGATTTTGCATGTGCCCAAACACAACATGCCCGCTGCAACTATGGAGTGGCATATACCCAAAGTATGGAACGCTTTTGAACGCAACAGGGCAAGGGCTTTCTGCATTCCTTACTCCGCATTGGTGGCGCTCGACAACTGGTACATGGCAATGGATTATCTCCGTAAAGGCGAAACAAGTATGAGCACACCATTCACCATTCCAAAAAAAGGAACGCAAATCGGCGTAGGTTTTTGGGGTGCAGGTCGCGGCTTTTTAACGCATCACTTAATCATTGACGACGGCGCTATTTCCAATTATCAAATACTCACACCCTCCACTATGAATGCTTCTCCTCACACCCCGTGGGGAACTCCCGGTCCGTACGAAGAAGCGGTGCTTAACACACCAATTTTAGAAAACGTAGACACTGGCAACCCCGATAAAAAATTCAAAGGCATTGACATTCTCCGCGCCATCCGCAGCTTCGACCCCTGCATGCCCTGCACAACTCATATACAGGTTGAGAACAGCGACTACATGGTGACACGTGAAGTAACTACTTGTGCCTGCGGGTTGGAATAACTGACGCAATTTGTAATTTTAATTAATGAAGAAAGTATTTATTGGTACCGTCGGTTATCACAATCTGCGCAACCATTCTATTGGTCCTGCATTATTACCCAAGTTGCAAAAAATGCAATGGGCAGAAGGCGTAGAAGTTGATGAACTCAACTGGGGACCAATCGCTATTGTACAAAAATTTCAATCGTTACCTATACCTTACGATAAAGTTATTCTTATCGCAGCTATTGAGCGACTTGAAAGGAAAATTGGAGACATCACGATTTATAAATGGATGGGAAAGTTGCCTGATGAAGAACTGATACAACGCTGCATTGGCGATGCTGTTACCGGAGTGATATCAGTTGAAAATCTACTCATCATTGGGGAGTATTTTAAAATATGGAGTGGTGAAACATTTGTAGTTGATGTAGAACCCGGACCCGAAGAAGCAGGGGAAAATTTTACTGAAGAAATGCAAGAGGCTATTCCTGATTTAATATTAACGCTGCAAAATCTCACTAAAGAAGACACCGGAGAATTGATTAATTTTAAAGAACTTTATGGAGATACTTTAATTCAGGAAAAAACCGATGTCTGAAAATAATAATCATACAAATAAAAATGCTGTTGATATTCTTTTCTGGAGAGAAGAAATTCTGCAGGTACTCTATTGGATGGAAGGAGAAGGATTAGAAGATGCTGTTCCCTTTGGCCGCTTATTATCTTTATTAAATACAACTAACGACAATCTTTTATTTCATCTTCAAAAAAATATAGAGGTAGCTTATCTGAAAACAGAAGATGGGGAATTAAATGAAAGCAGTTCTGTGAAATTAACTCCGGTAGGCAAAAAAGAAGCAGGTGGTATTTTCAGAAATGCATTTGAAGGAATGCAAAAAGGTGGTCATGGGGAGTGCGGACCTGATTGCGAATTTTGTTATTCAGAAGGAGAAAAACTGGAAGACTGTGTTCATAATTGTGCCGACAGCCGCCATCATCATTAATCATGCAAAGTATTTTTTTATCTGATATCGATTACGAGCAACTGGCTTCTCAAACAGAAGAACTGGTGGGGCAGGTAGATAATCTTCCTTACCCAAAAGTAAAAGACAATGTACATGATTTGCTGCAAAATTTTGACATGCTGCATCGTGAAGCCCTCACACGGTTATTCAAAGAAATAGTAATTAATCATCCTGACCTGCATACAAAAATGGAAAGCGATAAAGCTGTACATTTATTATTCAGCCTGTACG
>JAYTGA010000249.1:0-31380 GCA_043733905.1 Segetibacter sp. | reverse complement strand
CCCCGCATTCCCTGGTAAGCCTGGGAAAGTGTGACTTCACCAATTTTTTTATTTCCATGTTCCTTTAGCAGTTCTTTTATTTCTGCATTCGCCTGATCAGACTTTTCTTTAAACTGGTCTTTAATGATTCCCATGGCAACAACGTATTTTTTTTATTTAGAATAGTGAAAAAAATTTCTTGAATAACGATGAAATAACTGAATTGTTTTAAGATGGGCTAAAGATAAAACAAATGTCTTTATGGTTTGGTCGCATAATGGATATTGTGTCATTGCGCAGCCAATTATTTAGGTGCCCGGCGATAAAACCAGTAGGCGACAAAGACGAAAATAATATTTGGCATCCACGCTGCCAATACCGGTGAAAGATTTCCTTTAGTGGAAAAAATAGTCGAGAAGCGATCGGTTAGAATGAACAAAGCCCCTGCAAAAAAACCTATAGCAAGATGGACACCGCTGCCGCCCCTGACCTTTCGACTGGCAACCACAGCACCAATGAAACAAAGTAAAATAACCGCCGCAGGTGTGGCATTGCGCCGATGCCTTTCTACCATCAGTGCATTTAAACCTTCAACACCACGTTGCTTTTCAAAGCTGATAAACCTGTCCAGTTCGGGGGTTGTCAGTCTGTCTTTAGTATATTCATCACGGTTTAGATCCAATGGTTTGAAAGTGTAGTTTTTATAAACTGAAGCAGTCATGGTCACAGTTTCATGAAGACCATCTATTTTCCTTTCCACAACATTTTCCAGCTTCCAGCTTTTTTTGGCCGTGTCCCACCTGATCATTTCCGCACGCAGGTTATTATCCACTTTATTGCCGGTAATGTGTTGCACAAAAAAATTGGTACCTGTTTTGGAAGTGGTGTCATAGCTAAGACCTGCATAGGTGTTATGTTCTATTTGGAGATAGATGGGGCTGCGGTTGGCTACAAGTGGGTTGTAGGTGGAGTTTCTATCCACATAATTTGCCTGGAAACTGACCCTGATGCCGTTGGCTTTTGGAATGACATAGCGATTGCCCAGCCACAACATTGTAGCTAAAATGAACCCTGCCAAAATGAAAGGCCGGAGAAACCTGTTGAAACTGGTACCGCTTGCCAGGATAGCTACAATCTCTGTGCGGCCAGCCATTTTACTTGTAAAAAAAATCGTGGCAAGAAACACAAATAAGGGAAAAAGCAGTGCAAGAATGTGTGGGATAAAGCCAATATAGTATTGATTGAAAATCTGCCAGAAACCAAGACCCGACCGCACAAAATCATCTGTTTTTTCACTGATGTCTATGACAACGCTGATGAAGGCAAAGAGAAACAAGGAATAGAAAAAAGTAACCAATAAATTCTTTAGTATGTACCAGTCTATTTTTTTCATGCCGCATGGCAAAGATAGGAAAGCTGAAACAAGTGTTTGAGTCGAAATGTAAGAATAAAGTCTTCTTCGATTCTGTTTAAAAGACATCAGCACTTTTCCGATGCTAACTATTATCCTGCTGCAATTCTCCTCATCATATTTTTGAAAATAAAGCCGTGAAATGGCAGAACAGCATACCAATACAGCCTGCCCCAAATGCCCAACGGCCTGAAGGTGGCGGTTTGCTCCAGCATGTTGTCATCGTTTATTTTAAACTCAAGCCAAGCCTCGCCGGGCAGCTTCATTTCGGCATAGAGCAACAATCTTTTTTCTGTTTTGCTGGCTAGAAGTACACGCCAAAAATCAAGTGTGTCTCCTGCATTGATTTTGGTCGGGCTTTTTCTGCCCCTGCGCAGTCCTACCCCACCGGCCATTTTGTCCATCACACCCCTGATGTTCCACATCCAGTTGCCATAGTACCAGCCTGTGCTGCCTCCAATGGACCATATTCTGTCCAAAACTTTAGCTGTGTCGGTCACTTTCATTGTTCGTTTATCTTTGAAGCAGCCATTCACCGGCACTTCCACATGTTGCGAAATGCCCTTGTTGAGAATGTTGCTTGTGAGTGCATCTTTCCAACTGGACACAACTTCATTTTGCTCAATTTTATCAAACGCAAGTGCAATTGATTTTTTATAAGCAATCAGTTGAATGCCAAGTAATCCCCTGAGGTTGTTGGGTTTGCAGATCACTTCCACCTTCATGCTATCTACCAGGTTTTTAGCAAGAGAATAAGAAGTGGATGTGACAAAATATAACCAATAGGATGATAACCTGGGTGTCATGATGGGTACAACAATAATTCTCCTTTTTAAACCACGCACTTCTGCAAATTGCAGAAGCATTTGTTTGTAGGTCAGAACATCGGGTCCGCCAATATCATAGCTGTTTTTAAAAGTTTGTTCGTGCAGCAATACACCCGACAAAAACTCAATCACATTGCGGATGGCAATTGGCTGGCAACGGGTGTTGAGCCATCGGGGCGCAATCATGATGGGAAGTTTTTCAACAAGATCCCGAATAATTTCAAACGATGAACTCCCAGAGCCAACGATGATACCTGCCCGCAAAGTCGTCAAAGGAATGTTGCCTGAAGTAAGAATTTCCTCTACATTTTTGCGTGATTGTAAGTGTTTTGACAAATGTGTTTCATTGACAATGCCGCTCAGGTAAATGACCTGCCTGGCTGTGGTATGTTTGATCGCCTCAATAAAATTTTCGGCAGCGTTTGCTTCCATCTCAGAAAAATCGCCGCTTGTTGTAGCCATGGAGTGAATAAGATAGTAAGCTGCATCAATGTTTTCGGGAATGTTTTGCAAAGTTTCTTTTCGCAAAAAATCAACCTCCACCACCGTGACCTGCCGAGCCTGATAAATTTCTGTATTGAACCTGTTTTTATCTCTCACACAGCACACAACTTCATGACCCGCTTCCAGCAAAACCGGCAGAAGCCGCTGCGCAATGTAGCCCGTGGAGCCTGTGAGTAGAATCTTCATCGGTGTATTTATAACAGATTTTATGCACAATTTGTTTTGAAAAATCAATGTTTCAATCGCACCGGTTTTAAGCCTGCAAATCCAAGAAAAGCAACCATGCAGGCTAAATTGTCAGAAACCTAGAGTTTATTCTGACCGCTTCTCTATTTTTGCAAAGCAACATCAAATGGTTTTGCTTTGTCCTACAAACACACAATAAAATATTAAATGAAAAAAATACTATTGATTATCGCAGTTTCATTCGCCTGCACAATGATGGCAAATGCACAGAAAAGCACAGCACTTGACAAAAAAGTAAGGTTTGGTTTTAAAATAGATGCCGGATCATCGTGGCTTGGACCCAAAGAGGGTTATGTGACTGGCGGCAGTAAATTTTATTTTGGGTACGGTTTTATTTCAGATTTTACGCTGACTGATAACTACATCATTTCCACAGGACTTAATATCATTAATGCTGGAGGCAAACTAACCATGCAAAATGGAGCTGGCTACGGCGGTAATTATAATGGTGTACCCCGTGCCACTCCAAATACTTATTCTGTCAGTCTGCAGTATGTAGAGATTCCTTTTGCCCTTAAACTAAAAACCGATGCCATGAATGGTCTTCGCTATTGGGGTCAGTTCGGAACTTACCTGGGTATAAATATTGGGTCTCGACTTAGCGGTACTGTGCTTTCAAACGAGAGTGGAGTTGAAGCTTCTAAAACTTACGATAAAGAGCAAATCACCAGTGCCACAGTACCTGTGAACATGGGACTTGATCTTGGAGTAGGCGTTGAATATCCGTTTAACAGCAAATCTTATGGCTCATTTGGTTTAGGCTATCACAATGGCTTTATTGACATTACCAAACAAGGCGCCTGGAGCGATGGCAAGGTGAACCTGAACGGGTTCTTTTTGAGGACTGCATTTTTCTTTTAAAAAATAAACTGCGTATAGGCTATCCGCTTTGTCATTTAGGCGTGGGTTATTTTCTGCTTCGCAAAATGAGATTCACTTATTTATCTCTTGTGTGATATAGATCCATTTCTCTCACCCTTCTCATATTTTATTGACAAAATATTTACCTTGAAAATAATTTTTATTATTTTGCACCACTTATTTTGTAAAATAAAAAGCTCTATATGATTAAGTTACAAGTAATTGGAAACCTGGGCCGCGATGCTGTGGTCAACAATGTGAATGGCAAATCTGTGATCAATTTTACTGTTGCCCATACTGAAAAATTTAAAACAGCACAAGGTGTGCAGCAAGACAAAACCATTTGGGTAGATTGCTCCTACTGGACTGAGAAAACAGCCATAGCACCATATCTTAAAAAAGGCACCCAGGTTTATGCCGATGGACAGCCCGACCTTCGTACCTATACAAATAAAGAAGGTGTCCAGGTGACGACTTTTACGCTAAGGGTTCAAATGGTGCAACTGGTGGGCAACAAAAATGAAAACCAGGAAGGCGGAGGCTACCAGCAAAATGGGTATCAAAACCAACCCGCAACAAATGATGGCAATTCAGCTACACAGCCAGCTGAGATCGCAGGTGCATCATCCCAGGAACCATTGGATGATCTTCCATTTTAGTATGATTGCTTTCCAATAAATTATCAATGTTTTATAAAAGAGGATGGTGCTTTATTGAGCCGTCCTCTTTTAATTTGCACTTGTTTTCAAATGCCCTACATGAAAAAAATATTTTTACTCCTCTTTGCCTCTGCCTGTTTTGCCATTAATGGCTTTTCGCAGTCCACGCAGCCACAAAGACTGACTGAATTGGTTAACCCGTTTATTGGTACAGGTGGCCATGGTCACACCTATCCTGGTGCCTCGCTTCCGTTTGGCATGGTGCAGGTGGGGCCGGACAATGGCACACAAGGCTGGGACTGGAGCAGCGGCTATCACTATTCCGACACTATAATTTCAGGTTTTAGCCACACACACCTCAACGGCACAGGTGTGGGCGATTTGTGCGACATCTCTGTGTTGCCAATGATTGGCGTACCCGATACAGGCAAAGTTTTCAGTAGTTTTTCGCATAAAGAAGAAAGAGCCGCACCGGGTTTTTATGGTGTGCGGCTGCGTGATTTTAAGATTTATGCAGAAATGACCACATCGCTTCGTTGCGCCTTTCACCGCTATGCATTTCCCAAAAGTGATAGTGCTTCCATCAGGTTCAATCTTGGCTTTGCCATCAACACAGACCGCACAACAGAAAGCTATTGGCGCAAGGTGGACGACAGCACATTTATCGGCTACCGCTTTAGCAGGGGTTGGGCAAAAAACCAGAAGGTTTATTTTGCCGTAAGGCTAAACAAACCTGTGAAAAGCACAACGGTTTTTGTAGACAAAAAGCTGACCGAAAACATTGATGTAATGGGCAGGGATGTGGTGGCTTACCTCAACTTCGATACCAAATCAGGCGAGGCTATTGGCATGAAAGTGGGCATTAGTTTTGCCGACATAGAAGGTGCAGTAGAAAGCCTAAACGAAATAAGAACGTGGGATTTTGGCCTGGCCAAAAGATCTGCCAGCGACTTGTGGGAAAGAGAACTCCGCAAATTGCAAATCAATAGTTCAGATAAAAAAATAAAGCAGATTTTTTACACGGCCTTGTATCATTCCTACCTTGCCCCTACCATTTTCAGCGACCGTTTCGGCAATTACAAAGGAGTAAAAGGTGAAGTTTATAATGGCAAAATGGTTCTGACTGTTGAGTCGCTTTGGGATACTTTCAGGGCAGAAAATCCTCTGCTTACTATTACTCAAACGGAGATGGTTCCATCCATCATCAACAGCTTCCTTTTGTTTTATGAACAGTATGGTTTACTGCCTGTTTGGGATCTTCATTTCAACGAAACAAACACCATGACTGGTTATCATTCCGTGCCAGTGATAGCTGATGCGATCATGAAAAACATTCGCGGTTTTGACTATGAAAAAGCATACAAAGCCATGCTGAAATCGGCCAATCAAAATATTCGCGGCAGCGAAATGTATCGCAATTTTGGTTTTGTGCCAGCAGACAGAATGGGCGAAAGCGTGACGATTACCCAGGAATATGCCTTTGACGATTGGTGCATATTGCAGGTAGCTAAAAAGCTAAAAAAATACGAGGATACTGCAGCATTTGCCCGACGGGCAGGTTATTGGAAAAATGTCTTTGAAAACGGTTCTGGCTTTTTCCGTGGCAAAAATTTCAACAACCAGTGGGCAGCAGATTTTGACCCAATGGCCGGCGGCGGGGCTTACACAGAAGGCAATGCCTGGCAACATGCGTTCTTTGTGCCGCAAGACATTGAAGGTTTAAGAAAAAGCTACAAAACCGCTGATGGATTGGAGCAAAAACTGGATTCTTTGTTCATTGTGCCAAGTGAACAAAGGGGAAATACGCCACCCGACGTCACAGGTTTGATTGGCCAATATGCACATGGCAATGAGCCAAGCCACCACATTGCCTACATGTACACCTACTTGCAAAAGCAATGGAAATCTGCTGAAAAAGTGAGAGAAATTGCAGGCAAATTTTACAACAATACTCCCGATGGACTGATAGGCAATGAGGATTGTGGCCAAATGAGTGCCTGGTACATTTTTTCTGCACTGGGCTTTTACCCTGTTAACCCCGCCAGTGGTGAATATGTATTTGGTAGCCCCCTGGTAGACAGTTACATCATCCTGTTGCCTTCTGGCAGCACTTTCAGAACCAATGTCATTAATAACAGTAAAGACAACATTTACATTCAGGCCATTAGCCTGAATGGCAAACCCTATACGAAAAGCTACATCACCCACCACGACATTATGGTAGGCGGCATTATGGAAATGAAAATGGGCAACAAACCGAACAAACTCTTCGGTGCTTTACAGTATGATGGTCCGGGCAGCATGTCGCTGGACAGGGATGCGTTGAGGGAGGAGATGTTGAAGAAGAAGTAGTGAAGTAAAATTTCTTAGGCATGTTACGAAAAGTCATTTATTTCACACTGATTGCAGTAGGGTTTTTAATGGCTTTTTATTATTTTTTATCTGTTAAAAAGTGGGGTGGGGCAGATAGAAGCACAAAATATGAACTTGTTAAAGATTGGCCTCAGCTGCCACCTGATTTAAAATTAGGAAATCCAACAGGCATCGCCATTAATAAGAATGAAAACATTGTCATTTTTCATCGGGCAGACAGGCAATGGCCATTGTTTTCTTCAATGCCGGCAACCTACATTCAAAGCAAAACAGTTTTGCTAGTTGACAAAGACAATGGAAAATTGATTGATAGCTGGGGCGACAACATGTTTATCATGCCACATGGCTTGTGTGTTGATGCAAAGAATAATATTTGGGTGACTGATGTTGGGTTGCACCAGGTTTTTAAATTCAGCCATAACGGAACACTCTTAATGAAATTGGGTGAGGCAAAAATACCCGGAAATGATTCATTGCATTTTGACAAACCAACAGACGTGGCAGTGTGCAGGGACGGTTCGTTTTATGTAAGTGACGGCTATGGTAACAGCAGGATTGTAAAATTTTCCGCAAACGGAAAATATTTATTTGAATGGGGCAAAAAAGGAAGCCACAAAGGAGAGTTTAATATTCCCCATGGAATTGATTTAGACAGCAATGGAAATGTTATGTAGCTGATCGTGAAAATAACCGGATTCAAATTTTTGATTCATCAGGCAAATTTCTGAAACAATGGACTGACAATAGTTTTGGCAGTATTTGTTCTGTTTCGTTCAATGAAGTAAAAACAAAATTGTTCGCTACCGATGATTTAACCTTCTTGAAAATAAAGCATCGCGGTTCAGACATTTTGGTTTTCGATTCATTGGGTAAAGCTCAAACAAGATTTGGCAGAAGCAGTTCCTACAATGGACTTGTTTCGTGGTATCACGACATAACGATTGACAATGATGAAAATATTTATGCAGGAGATATTTTAAACAACACAATTCAAAAATTCAAAAAAGTTTCTCCGAAGTAAATAAGAATCATGATTCAATATGTTTTTACATCACACGCCTGGTCATCTTTATCATGCTTTTTTATTTTACCTGTTTTTGTAAGACGTGTTTACAACAATACAACGCCAAAATGAAAATCGACATCCTCACCGTAGTCCCTGCTTTACTTGACAGCCCTTTTGCCCATTCCATTTTGAAAAGGGCGAAAGAAAAAGGCTTGCTGGAGGTGAATGTCATTAACCTGCGTGACTACAGCACACAGAAACAAAAACAGGTGGACGATTACCAGTTTGGCGGTGGTGCAGGCATGGTCATGATGTGCGAACCATTGGTGAATGCAATAGAAGATTTGCAGAAAACAACGGCTTATGACGACATCATTTACCTGACTCCTGATGGCAAAACATTTAACCAAAAAACCGCCAACCGCCTGTCACTTAAAAACAACCTGCTTCTCATTTGCGGACATTACAAAGGCATTGATGAACGCATCAGGCAGCACTATGTGACCATGGAAATATCTATTGGTGACTATGTGCTGAGTGGCGGCGAACTGGCTGCTGCCGTGGTTGTGGATGCCATTGGCAGGCTCATTCCCGGGGTGTTAAGTAATGAAACTTCTGCCCTCTTCGATTCATTTCAGGACAATTTGCTGGCACCGCCTGTCTATACCCGCCCGGCAGATTTTAAAGGCTGGAAAGTCCCCGACATACTGCTACAGGGCGATCCTAAAAAAGTGGAAGATTGGCGTCATGAACAATCTATGCAACGAACAAAGGATAGAAGACCTGATTTGCTGGAAGATTGAACCAGCAAGTCGCCCCCCAGAAATGTGTTTAATCTTCTTTCTATATTTTGTCCTTCCTGGCTGTTTATTTGACCGAAACGGTTGACAAGTCGTTGTTAATAAAGAGATGTTTGCACAATCGTACCAAACTACGGACGGTCGTTGCTAATCTATAAAAAAGAACTTCTTTCAAAGGGAAGTTCTTTTTTTGTTCAATACTCACACCCCACAATATTTTGCAAAGCATATGCAAAAAATGCAGTTTTAATTTAAGATTTTTTTTCAAAAAAAAATTTGAACTTCTAATAAAATACTTGTTCTGTAATTTCATTATTTAAAAAAATACATTTTTATTAGTGTTAAAATAAGAACCCTTTATAAAGGGTGAAATAAAAAAAGGGTGAAAACACCCTACAAAAAAGGGTGAAAACACCCTACAAAAAATCTGGCAGCTTCTATATATTGCACCGCAAGATTTTAATTTACAAAACTTAAAAAAAATATTATGCCGAGCATTTTAAAAGACGGAAAAATCATTTCCAACGAGGAAGCATCTTCAATGATGGCTTTTTTTGAAGGTTCTCCAGGTAGTTTCGATGTTGAAAAATCTGTTCTTGACGATTTTTGGGGGAAAGTTCAGGCTATGAAAGAACACATGCCGGAACCATCAGGCCATGACATGGGTCTTAGGTTCTACATGGGCAAAAGCGATGAGGGGAAATATGGAGTTGTCGCCGTTCCTATGTATGGCCCAAAGCCAGTGGATGGAAGTCGTGATCGTTCATCTGAAAAAGAAGCATCTTTTTTCACTGATTCATCAGTTTCATTTTTTGCTTTAGCTTGTTCATCTTTATCCGACCCGTTTCTATCCTCGAGTGTTCAGGAGTCTAAGGCAATTATAAAAAACACGGATGGAAGTGGAAAGAAATTGGTTTACTTTTCAGAGAAAAATTTCGCGGCATTTTTTAATGGCCTCAGCGCAGTAAGTTTTTCATTTATGAGGCTTAACTTCGCAAGAACCGAAGAGAATGGGGATCTTACACTTGTCATTTCATTCTTTGATGACAATGACCAAATGATTGAATCAACAGGCGTTTTTAATGGGGAGGAACTGACTGGGTTTCGTTTTGATAATGGGCAATCATCACCGCCACCTTCCAACATATCGGACTCGTCTTTTTAAACTTTGCAAATAATATCTGATGGACGCCTCTCTTTGGACAGAAATTTTATCTGCATGCGTTAGTTTAGCTTGCTATTTGTACAAACCATCTCACTTCAACAAATGGTTTGTATTATTTTTGAGTCTGACAGTCGTTGTTGAATTAACCGGATATTCATTTCCCTTTGCCAGCTTCAAAATTCCAATGTACAACGGCTTTTTAATGTTTGAGTTTGTTTTTTACTCCTTGTTTATGAGAAGTTTTTTTGAAAAACAGAATGGAAAGAAAATACTAAATGTCGTTATTGCAATCTTTTTAATGTTTTCATTCCTAAACTTGTTTTTTGTTCAAGGGATTCGTATATTAAACACAAATATGTTGACTGCTGAAAGCATAATATTGATAGCCATTTGCATGTTTCAATACATTGAAATGATCAATGATAATAACGAACTAAGTCTCAATTGGCCACTGTTTTGTGTTATAACCGGAGTGCTAATTTTCTATTCAGCTAATCTCTTTAATACAGCTATTGTTCACTCTGTAATTAAAAGAAATTCTAAAGATTTAAACAGCTTGTTCCTTTTAATTAATCACAGTTCCAATGTTGTTTTATACGGATTATTTACAGTGGCATTCTGTATAGAAGTTTATGAACAGAAAGAAGCAAAATTCAAGACTGATCCTCAACAAATAGATGTTAATGAATTGAATTTTTAAAAACTAACAGCCAATGCAGATAAAAATCATTGACGTGGCGGAAATTTCGTCAGCATTAGTTTGTTCAATTTGCTATTTATACAAACCATCTTATCTCAACAGGTGGTTTATCTCGTTTTTATGGCTGACAGTCGCTGTCGAATTAACAGCGGCAGCATTCAAATACTCGCATTTCAAAACTGATATGTACAACTGCTTTTATGTCGTAGAATTTATGTTTTATTTATCTTTCTTGAGAAGTTTACTAGAATTTGAAAAAGGAAAAATTCTATTAAAGTATTTGATTTGGATTTTTATTATTTTTTCTTTAATAGATGTTTGGTTCTTATGGGGTTTATATGCCTACACTACTCATACGAAAACTCTCGGAGCCGTATTAGTGATTGCAGTCTGTCTTTATCATTATATTGAAATGGTCAATAATAATGATGATGTCAAAGAAAATCTACGCTGGCCATTGTTTTGTGTAGCGACCGGACTATTGGTATTTTATTCAGCCAATCTTTTTACAGATGCTGTTTATACTCACATGTCGATAACAAATCCCAAGGGCTTAATGAAGCTTATTGAACTAATTCTTCCCGGTTCCAATGTTACTTTATATGGATTATTTACGGTGGCATTCTTCATAGAAATTTATGAACAGAAAGTAGTAGGCTTCAAAGCTGATATTCAACCAATCAATGAACAATAAAATCTCCAATGACACTATTAGTTGTAGATGATCTCATTATAGCGGACATCACCATTACTGTTTCATTTCTGATCGTGATTTTTTCTATGGCAATGCTTGTCATCTTTTTTCAAAAAAGAAAGAGGCAAAGCCTGATGAGAATAGAAGACTTAAAACTGAAATCGGAGCAGATGAAAAATCAGTTTCAGCAGGAACTGCTGAAAACACAAATAGAAATTCAGGAACAAACACTGAAAACCATCAGCCAGGAAATACATGACAATGTTGGGCAGGTTTTGAGTCTTGCAAAGTTGAACCTCAATACCATTCCGCAAAATGAAGATCCTAAAATTCAGCATACCAAGGAATTGGTTGGCAAGGCCATAACGGACCTTCGCAACCTGAGCAGGAGCATGTATGGCGATCAGTTAAATAGCCTCGGATTGACAAAGTCAATTGGAAATGAACTGATCGTTGTAAAACAGTCGGGGCAATTCCTTACGGAACTGGAAATTATTGGAGAACCATACAAATTAGCTGATAAAAAAGAAATCGTTATTTTTAGAATGGTGCAGGAAGCTATCAACAATATTATAAAACATGCCAAGGCTGCGAAAATTTCTATAAAAATGGTATACAATGAAAAGTTTTTTCAATTATCAGTCGTAGACGATGGCAAAGGTTTCAATGTAAACAATCTTCGTTCGGGTGAACAGGGAATGGGTTTGCGAAGCATGCAGAACAGGGCTGAATTAATTGGAGGTTCGTTTAAAATTTTGTCTTCACCAGGTCTTGGAACTACCATATCCGTGGAAGTATTGGACGCAAAAGAAAAAATATAAATTATTATGGCAAAGATTGTTTTAGTTGATGACCATGGATTGTTGAGAAACGGGCTGGCAGGCTTAGTTAAAAGCCAAGGTCATGAAGTGCTGTTTGAAGCTGCAAATGGTAAAATTTTTATCGAAAAACTGGATGAAAATAATCTGCCCGACATTGTTCTCCTGGATATTAATATGCCTGAAATGAACGGCTTTGAAACAGCCGATTGGATAAAGAAAAACCAACCGAGAATTAAAGTGCTTGCCCTGAGCATGTATGACGATGAGACATCCATTATTCACATGTTGAAAAATGGGGCGAGAGGTTATATTTTAAAGGACAGCGATCCTTCGGAACTGGAAACAGCAATTGATTCTATCCTCAAAAAAGGGTTTCACTACTCAGAGCTGGTGAGTGGAAAATTGATTCATGCAATCAAGTCGGAGGACAAAGACAGCGATAGCATAGCGAGTGTTGATTTGAGTGAAAAAGAGATTGAATTCCTTAAATACTGTTGCACGGAAATGAACTACAAAGAAATTTCTGAGCAAATGAATGTAAGCCCACGGACCGTGGACAATTATCGAGACTCTCTTTTGAAAAAATTAGAAGTAAAATCACGGATTGGATTAGCAATTTACGCCTTCAAAAATCATATCGTCAATATATGACGAGGGGAAGCAGCATTATTCATTCAGCCATTTTCACATTTTCTAAATCTCAAATCACCCCTTCATCACACCAATCTTTTTTCCATTCCAGTCGGGAAACAGTGTCTTGTCATTGCTGATTTTGAGGTGCTTGTCTGCCACTTCGCTAAACACGCTGCGGAAGTCTGTGGTCACGGCAAGGTCTCTTCCATCTTCCAGGTTTTCAACAGCAAGAGGTTGAACATTTCCATGCACCTTGCCACCATTCACATCATTTCCCAAAATGAAGTTGCAGCTTGCCCTGCCGTGGTCTGTGCCGCCTGTGCCGTTTTGCTTGACAGTTCGTCCAAACTCGGTCATGGTCATCACCGTCACATCGTCTTGCAGCGGGCCGAGGTCGTTCCAAAATGCAATCATGCTGTTGCTGAGGCCGGTCACATTGTTGGCAAAAATTCCATTTCCCGAACCCTGGTTAAAGTGAGTGTCCCAACCGGTTGATTCGGCAAAAGCAACCTCGAGCCCAACATCCATTTTTATGAGTTGTGCAATCTGCCGGAGTGCATCTGACAGCGGCGACTTTGGATAATCAGCATTTGCCGAAGGCTTATAATTTTTGATGTCTGCACTCTTCAAAATCCTGACTGCATCAAAGCTTTCTTTGCCCGTTTCTTTCAGCAGACTGCTGGTAGTTTTGTCGTAGAGGTCTTCAAAGCTTTGGGCAGCCATGTTCAGGTTGGCACCGCCGCCTTTCATTTGCAGGCCAAAGTCCTCAAGATTACTGATGGAAACTGTGGGATTGCTTCCATAAAAAGACCTTGGCATGGACGAAGTTAGACTGACCGCCTTGAATGGCGAACCATCGTGTCCCAGCAAACCTACAGCCCGGTTGAGCCAGCCGCTGTCAGTTCCTTTATTAAATGGTGTGCCGCTCTCCATATAGTCCTGTGCATCAAAGTGCGAACGGGTATTGTTGGGCGAACCAATGCCATGCACAATAGCCAACCTTTTCTCTTTGAAAAAAGGTTCAAACGCCTTCATGCCGGGGTGGAGGCCAAAGCGACCATCGAGGTCAATCAGTGGCGACTTGGCGGTGGTGGCGGCGGACATAAACAAGGTTGGCCTTGCCTTCTGCAGATACTCATCTGTAAATGGTGACACAGCCATCAACCCGTCCATGGCACCTCGCTGAAAGATGCACACCAGTATTTTATTTTTCTTGTAAGGGCTGATAATTTTGTTGCTGCTGGCAGCCTGCGCCACAAACGCCGGAATGCCGCCCAGCCCAATTCCAAACATGGCCAATCCACCTGATTTTAAAAATGCTCTCCTTTCCATAAAAGGTTAATTTGTTTATTGGTTAACTGGTTTATTGGGGTTTATCGTTTGTTGTTAAAACCGGTTTTGCGTTCTCGTTTTAGTTTGTCCTTGTCTATGTTTTGTTACTTAACACATAGTTTATAGCTCATAGCTTATAGTTAAAACTTTACACCTCACACCTAACACTTAGTCTTCACCTCCGCTGAAACTCCGGCGAGCCTATGATGATGCCTACCACCTGCGAAAGCATGTTTTTGCCTGTTGGGGCATTGTTTATAGCAACAAGTTCGTTTTTCCTTTTGGATTTGGAAGACACGTTTTCATCATCGCTCATGTCGGTGTCAGACTGCATTTTGTCTAAGTATGATTTGGCTGTCATCGTAGAATTCATGTCAGTTTCTGCCACGGGGTGTTTGTCGGCGGCTTTGGTCACTTTCTGTTGCAGTTCCGGGTCGTTTAGCAAAGGAGTGAGTCGTTTCACGGTTTCGCTAAGGTCACGTTCGGGCAGAAGCAGGTTGCCGTATGTAGCCAGGGCGGCTACGGCACTTTCGGGTTCGTGATTTTGGTTGAGAGCGAGCAAATCAACCCTTACACCCAGCTTTCTTTGTGCGGCAATGGCAAGGCCAAAGTTCATGCGGTTGAGCAAGGCGCCTGTGTTAATCCAATATTGCCCCCGGTCAGGAAAGCCGGTTGGGGCTTGATAGGCATAGAGCTTTTGCCCCATTTTGTTGATTGCATTGTACAGTTGAAATGGCTTTTCAATGTCTGCATTGAGGCTGCGAACAGCACTAATGACAAGCTCAAAAGGCGATTTTGTTTTTTGGCGGATGACACTGCTGCTCCAAAATTCCGGCGATGAAACCATGGCCTGTAGCACCTCTTTGATGTCGCCATTTTTGGCAAGAAATGTTTTCACCATTTTGTCGGTCAGGCTTGCCGGCGGGTTGTCGCTCACAAATCTTACAGCTATTTTGTGAACAATAAAACTGGCAGTGGAAGTGTGATGTGCCAGCATTTTCAGCAAGTCCATGCCTTCCTCATATCCGTTGGCGGAATGAAAGGTTTTGCCCAGCACAACCTTCTCGCCATTGTCGTGACGGTTGGCTGCAAACAGAAAATCACCTTCATGAACAAAGCCTTTTTCCACCAGGTTGTTTTCTCCTATTTTCTCAATAATTTTTTTGATGCCAGCACCCGGCCCATAATCGCTGAGGGGATAGACAGTCCATCCCGTGAGAACCCGTGCAGCCTGTGTTACGTCGCTTTGTGTATAGCCGCCCTCTACGCCCAATGTGTGCAGTTCCATCACCTCACGGGCATAGTTTTCATTCAGACCCTGGCTCTTTTTTTTGCCCTTTATTTTTTCCATTGCATTGGCAGAATCTTTGCCAAACCTGGCGGCTATTCTTTGCTGAAATCGTTCTCCTCTTTTCTCATTAAACTCAGTATTGGTGCCACTGCTGCTGAAATTGTCGAGGTAAAACAACATGGCCGGAGACTTCGCAGTCGCTATCAAAATGTCTTCAAATTTGCCTAATACATTTGGCCTTATGACATCCCTTTCGTAGGCAGGAATGAACTCTGCACAATCATTTTTTGTGACCGACACGTTGAAATGGTTGA
This sequence comes from Segetibacter sp., assembly GCA_043733905.1. GTDB lineage: Bacteria > Bacteroidota > Bacteroidia > Chitinophagales > Chitinophagaceae > Segetibacter. The sequence continues at coordinate 15,764 of JAYTGA010000249.1, read as the reverse complement.
ACCAGAAATCGGTCATCACTTCAGCAAGTTGGTTGTTGGAATAGGCGGCTCTTATTATCTTTTGATTGAAGAACTGCCGCTCCAGTTCCTTGCGTGGTTTAAAGCCTTTTTTGGCCATGTATGGCTCCAGGATGGCTTTGTACTTTTCCTTGTCGCTTTTGTCAAGTGTATCCTTACTAATGAGACCTTCATCCGCAGCCATTTTCTGTATTTGCGCATTGCGTGGATAGGTTGCCAGCACCTGTGTGTTGGTCAGGTTGAGGGCATCATAATCTTTCAAACGATTGGCAACATCATTGTCTTCTAAACCGCCTTGCAACTGCTGCTGAAACCATTTCTCCAGCCCCATGTCCACCACCTTGTCCACATCGCCGGGTCTGGCTCCAAAAGTGAAACGGGACAGCAAATGCGCTGCCGCCTGCCGCTCTGTAAGTCCTGCATTTTTCCAGGGAGAAGAGTGACCTGCTTTGTCGCTATTGGTGTTAAATGAAAACAACAAACTGCATGTTGCTATCAATAAAAATGTCCGGGAATGTTTTATAAAAATTTTCATAACAGCACAAATTGGGGAGAATGCTTTTAAGACTGCAAATGGGGACGGAGGTTTAATTCTTTTTAATCATTCCCAAAATGAACTTCTCCCGGAAATATTCTTGCAACGTCATTAAACAGCCTCTTCCTATCTTCCCACAACAACTGCTAACTTTACCGCTTACCAGTTTTGTCTTATTTACATGCCATCAGAGAATACATTCAACTCAAACAAACATTCCCTCAAATCCGCTTTCAGAGGCAGGTTTGCGCCTGTGGTGCTTGCAGTCGCATTGGTGCTTATCATTTCATTTGTCACCCGTCTTGCCTTGCTCTTTAAAACAGGCAAAGGGTTCGATGCTTCTTTCATCAACATCGCCGGGTCTTTTATCATTGGTGCATTGTTTGACCTTGCCATGAGTGCTTATCTCATCATCCCTTTCATTCTTCAGGTCTGGCTGACAAATGACACCATTTACACCCGCCAGTGGAAATGGATGGCGATTGGTTTATTCATCGTCGTTTTGTCGGTTTTTCTTTTCACAAATCTTGTTCCCGCCGACTTCAATGCAGACTTGAAAAAAGGTGTGACCGCCTATATCGTTCTGCGGTTTTTCATTTTTGTTTTTCTATTAATGGTCACGTTTTCTTTCAGAAAAAAATGGCGGGCAGGTGTACTCTATTTCGACTTTTTCCTCTTAATATTTTTGCTGTTGTTCAATGCTATCAGCGAGTGGTTTTTCTGGGACGAATTTTCTGTGCGCTATAATTTCATTGCCGTTGATTACTTAGTTTATACCAACGAAGTGCTTGGCAACATCAGAGAGTCCTATCCACTGCCGACAATTATTTCAGCCATTGCAGCGGCGACTGTTGTTGTCTTTTTCTTTGTAAGAAAATCCATTAAAAAATCTGTCTATTCACCTTCCTCTTTCCGCCAGCGGACAGTGATTGCCTTGGGCTTGTTAGGGTTGTGCACCATCAGCCATTTTGCAGTCAAAGAAAATTGGCGAAAATTCAGCAGGAATGAATATGCAAACGAACTGGCAGGCAATGGCGTTTACCAGTTTGGCAATGCTTTCTGGCACAATGAACTTGACTTTTACAAGTTTTATAAAACCCTTCCCGACAGCGAAGCGTTCAATATTGTGCGGCAGGATTTGGCTACGCCCAACAGCCGTTTCAGCACCAAAGATTTGTTTAACATCGAACGGCAAATTACAGACTCTCAACCGGAGGTAAAACACAATGTCGTACTCATTAGTGTAGAAAGCCTGAGTGCCGATTTCATGAAAGCCTTTGGCAACACACAAAACATTACCCCACATCTTGATTCGCTGGCCGGGAAGGGCATCTTTTTCAAAAATCTTTATGCCTCAGGCACCCGCACAGTTCGTGGTCTTGAGGCTTTGTCGTTGAGTTTGCCGCCATCATCAGGACAAAGCATTGTGAAACGGCCTGATAATGCCAACCTGTTTTCGCTGGGCAGTGTGTTCAAGTCCAAAGGCTACACCACACAATACATCTATGGCGGCTATAGCTATTTCGACAACATGAAAACGTTTTTTGGCGGCAATGGGTATGAAGTCATAGACCGCGACTCGCTGAAAGAAAACGAAATTCACTACCAGAATATCTGGGGCGTGGCTGATGAAGATTTGTTCACCCTGGCTGGACGAACCCTTGATAAAAACTATGCAAAAGGACAGCCTTTCTTTTCGCAAATCATGACTGTGTCCAACCACCGCCCTTTCACTTATCCCGCCGGAAGGATAGACATTGACCCCGCCACCCAAAGCCGCGAAGGGGGTGTGAAATATACTGATTATGCCATCAACCGTTTCCTCCTGGAGTCTTCAAAAAAGCCCTGGTACAACAACACTATTTTTCTCATTGTAGCCGACCATTGTGCAGGCAGTGCAGGCAATGTGGAACTGCCCGTTACAGGCTATCACATTCCACTTATTATTTTTGCCCCCGCCATCATCAAAACATCACAAGTTGTTGACCGCATGACGGCTCAAATAGACATTGCGCCTACCATTCTTGGAATGCTCCATTTTAGTTACAAATCCAAATTTTTCGGGCAAAATATCTTCACACTGCCACCTAACAAAGAGAAGGCATTCATCAGCACATACCAGGGGCTTGGTTTTTTAGAAAACGGTAAGTTGATTATTCAATCCCCGGTGCGGAAACTAAAGCAATACAAACCGGACTTCGCCACAGGGACAGCGATTGAGGAAAAGGTTGACACCAGTATTTCGAAGAAAGCGATTGCTTACTACCAGGTGGCTTCGTGGCTCATTAAACACAAGCGGTATGAAAAGGATACACCGTAGGAACAGGCCGCGGCCTGTTCCTACACGCAATTGATGCGTTTCTGAAAACCGTTTAGAAATAAAAAAAACTCTTTTAAATTTTGTAAATTCGTAAAAAAAATTCTATGGATTTTGATAAAAACAAAATAATGCAGCTTGATAAAGAGGAGAAGAGAAATCTGGCATTCGACTTACTCGACAGCATTGATGAAGAATTTATGAATGAGCCTATTGCTGATTGGAAGCAAAAACTAATTAAAGAACGATTGGGTGATGACGCTAAAAACCCGGATGATATAATTGCATGGAGTGAGCTGAAAAAAAAATATTTTAGAGTATGACCTTTTTAAAATAAAATCACACCCCGTAGGAACAGGCCGCGGCCTGTTCCTACAACCTACACGCAATTGATACGTTTCTGAAAACCCTATCTTTTTGTAAAACTACCCGTCAATGCTCCTAACCCGCCGACCAGCCCACCTACGAATGCTGTAACTAAAATTAAAACGACATACGAACCTCCTAATGGCAGTATGAGCGCAATCTTTTGAGAAAGGACATGTTCATTTTTGAGGTCTATGAAAACTGCGTAGCCACCCCACAATAAAAACAGCCCGAGAAACCCTGCCAGGAAGGCTTTCAGTGGTTTTTGATGTATAAAAACCGCCACAACAAAAGAGGCAATAGCAATGGTCCACCAGGGGAAAAAAAGACCTTCGGCAAAGGCTAATAATGCTGTGAGTAAAAGTGCAACTGTGAATTTCATCTGCTTGTTTTTATGCTTTTTCAAATGTCATTTTCCATTTCATCTTATCATCTTTAGCGGCGGCTTCAGCACCGACAAATAAGAGCGGATAATATTTTCCTGCTGCCCAGTCATCAATAAAACCGTCGTAGTATTTGCTGCCCGGATTGCCGCTTTGTCCGCCGGGATAAACTCCGTAGGCTTCAGTTTCGGCACTCAACTGCACAATCATGCGCCAACTGGGTCCATGATTCGATTTAGTAGCGTTAATGATATTGGCACCTCCGCCAATTGGCAGGTGCAGCCTGCTGAATGAAGGAAGTTTCAGCAAATGTCGCACACCGGTATCTTTAAATTTTCCCCATGCCAGCCGACCTTCAGCATCCGACTTTTTAATTTCTTTTACCCCCGCTTTCCATGAAAGCAAAACCATATCAGCTATGGTTTCAACAGCGGGTGTTGTTATATCATCAGCAAACTTATAAACACTGTCTTTCAGCAAGCCTTCGAGCAACACACTCTGGTCAGGCCAAAGAATAGGAAGGTCTGTTTTAGACAATTCATCTTTGTACATCACATGCGACAAACTATCCCACCAAAGTTGAAAAATAGTCGGCCCAGTTTCGTTGAAATCGCTTTTGAGATTCCAGTTTTTTAGCTGGTCAAGATATTTTATTTCGTCCGCCGGAAGGTTGCTTTCATTCAGGTATTTTAATAAAACAGGGCGAGCCATTTCGGCAAAAACATTGTAGTTATCGGTTTGTAAAAGCTGCATGTCTTCCACCGTGATACTGGACATCTGGTTTAATTTCCTGTTAATAGCAATGCCCCTGTAAATCATTGGTTCGCCGCCAAGATAATAGGGATAAGTTTCATCAGCAGGCAGTTGATTGGCACTGCTGACAAACCCTCTTTCCGGGTTAAATGTTTTAGGATTTTCATTCACGGGAATGTATCCCTGCCATTGAAAAACACTGTCAGTTCCAGGCATCAGAATGTCGCCCTGCCCTTTCCATTTAGCAGGAAACAAACCCTGCTGTTTGATAGCGATGTCACCGGATTTGGAAGCAAATACAAAGTTCTGTCCCGGTGTTTGAAAAGTGGAGATGGCTGTGATGTAATCAACATAATTCTTTGCATGGTTGAGACGATTAAATGTCAGCAATTCATTGCTTGCATCATGTGCTTTCCAGCGGAGTGCATAGTATTTCCCATTCTTTAAAATATCTGGATAATGCCTGTCATACATGACCGGGCCAAACACGGTCATGGCTATTTTTTCATGCACTTCACCGCTGTCTTTTACTGTAATGATTTCATCACGAAAAGTAGTGGCAGTCCAGCGGCCATTGTACATGTATTCCTGCATGGCACTGTCTTTAAACTCAATTTCATAATAGTCCTTCACATCTCTTTCAGAATTTGTAAGGCCCCATGCTATGCTGTCGTTGAAGCCGATAATAATAGAAGGCGAACCTGGAAAACTAACGCCATAAGCATTGAAAGTTGGTGTAGAAATTTGCATTTCATACCATAGCGAAGGAAGGTTGAGTCCAAGATGCGGGTCGTTGCACAAAATGGGTGCGCCACTCTTGGTCTTGCTGCCCGACACAGCCCAGTTATTGCTGCCATTACTTTTGTCGGGTTGCAAAATATTGTTTGAAGAATCGCTGTAGGTAGGGCGAACATGAAAAGAATCTGCAACCGCAGGTTTATTTACAATAACGGCGGGTTTTGCAAACACAGTTCCTCGGGGAATAATCGGGTCTAAACTGTCCTGTGTTGAAGGATACAAATGTTCAAAATCTGTGGCGGACAATATGCTTTTCACGTTGGTCTTTTCAAAGTCAGTATCATATCCTGCCAGGTCAAAGCACATGTATTTTAGAAAGAGCTGCGTTTTTAGATTTGTCCATTTCTCCGGCTGATAATTCAAGAGCTTATATTCAATTGGAAACTGGTTGGGTTTCAATGCCGCTATGTAAGCGTTTACACCCGCAGTGTAAGCATCCAGTTCGGTTTTGGTAGTACTATCCGCTTCAAGGCTTTCAAGCGATTTTTCAGCCGCATACACCATTCCAAGTCTTCTGAAAAAGCGGTCAATTTTCAGGAAATCTGTACCAGCACTTTTGGCTCCCATTATTTCGCTCAGGCGGCCTGCCGCAGCATGGGTTTGAAATTCCATTTGCCAAAGCCTGAATTTTGCATGCAAGTAGCCTTGCACAAAATAAGCATCGTTTTCTTTTTCAGCATATACATGTGGAACAAGCCTGTCATCAAAATAGACCTGCACCTTACCTTCCATATTGGGAAATGTGAGAGCGACATTATAGTCATTATCTGCAAATTCAGCATTTTGCCAAAAGCCTTGCTGCGGGCTTAAAAATGCTCCAAGACAAGGCGTTTTTGCTGTACCAACCGGCAAAGGCACATTAAGAGCAACAACAACTCCTACCGTCACAATTGAGGATATAAGAAATGGGATAATTCGCATAAAAGGCAATTAACGGCTAAAAGTAATCATGATTTATTTTACTGAAAAGATTTAGAGGAAATAAAAAATTAATCAACGAAATAAAAACAAAAATGATGATAGTTGATTTACTTTGACAAGGCTGGGAGTTAATACATGCCACCAGCTAAACAAGTATGGAAATCACATCAGAATATCAAAAAAACATTTTAGGATTGCAATTACCCACCGACCCGCGGTGGGCAAATTTAGCAAACATTTCCCTTGAAGAAATATTGACCGACCATGCTTATTGCGAACAAAAGGCAGCCACCAGTTGCATTTCGCTCATTCAGCGTTATTCAGAAAAAGAAAAACTGGTTGCAGAACTTGCGCCTATCGTTACCGAAGAATGGGGGCATTTCAGACTCGTACTTGCGGAATTGAAAAAGAGAAACCTAAAGCTGGGAAGACAAAGAAAAGACGAGTATGTAAACAAGTTGATTCCTTTTCAAAAAAAAGATGGAAATGAAGAAGAGTGCTTCCTGGACAGGCTATTGATTTTTGCATTGATCGAAGCCCGCAGCTGTGAACGTTTTAAAAGATTAAGCGATGGCTTGAACGATGTTTACCTGACTAATTTTTACCGAAGGTTTATGGAAAGTGAAGCCGGGCATTATACCCTTTTTATAGAACTTGCGGAAACATACATTGCCAAAGAAAAAGTAAGAAGCCGCTGGGCAGAATGGCTGACTTATGAAGCGAGTGTCATGAAAGAACTTGAAGCAAGAGGAGACCGGATACATTGAGAAATGAGAAGAACAAAACGACTTCATTTTCTACAATTTATTTTTGCGAAAATTATACCAACAAAAATAGAATGAACAAAAAAGTCCCGAAAATATTCGGGACTTTTGAATTATTAGAGCTTGCTAAAAATCTAGTTTGATTTTTTTGCAGCAACCTTTTTGGCAGCGGCTTTCTTAGGAGCAGCAGCAGCTTTCTTAGGAGCAGCAGCAGCTTTCTTAGGAGCAGCAGCAGCTTTCTTAGGAGCGGCGGCTTTTTTGGGAGCAGCAGCAGCTTTTTTAGGAGCGGCGGCTTTCTTAGGAGCAGCAGCAGCTTTTTTAGGAGCGGCGGCTTTTTTAGGGGCAGCAGCAGCTTTTTTAGGAGCGGCTTTTTTTGCAGTTGCCATGTTTTTTTAAATTTAATGGTTAGTAAATATGCACTAAATTATAAACAAATTATAAACTGCCAAAAAAATCTTAAACAGAGACCACTTCAGAAACGATTGAAACCGTTCTTCTTTCGTTTCTTCCTTTCTTAAACTCCACCATTCCATCGGTGAGTGCAAACAATGTAAAGTCTTTACCAACACCTACATTACTACCCGGATGATATTGGGTGCCACGCTGCCGAAGTATAATGTTTCCGGCTATTGCAGGCTGTCCACCAAATATTTTTACACCTAATCTTTTGCTTTGAGAATCGCGTCCGTTCTTTACGGAACCTTCACCTTTTTTATGCGCCATGATACTTTTTTTTGAGTTTTTACTAACTTTTTTATGTGATTATCTTGTGTACAAAATTTTTTGAGTTCACTAAAAATTTGCACCGATAAAACACCAAAAGCCCTACGCAATACTTTGAATTTTTATTTGGGTGTAGTGTGTTCTATGACCCAATTTTTTGCGAAAGCCTTTTCTTCTTTTCATTTTAAAGGCGATCACTTTATCACCTTTTACCAAATTGCTGATGATTTCGGCAGACACTTTTGCACTTACGTTGCTTCCGACAGAAAGTGTACCATTGTCGTCAGTTAAGAGTACATCACTGAATTCTACCTTGTCGCCATTCTGACCTTGCAGGTGAGGTACATAAAGGCTTTGGCCGGCCTTTACTCTAAATTGCTGTCCTGCGATTTTTACTATTGCAAACATAATTTTTCCAAAATTAGGAGTGCAAAAGTAAGGATTTCATTGAAATGAAAAGAAAATAATTTAGGAAAAAATGAACCTTTTCCTTGCTTCAGTAAAAATTTAATGAAAAAAATTTTGCATTTATCAAAACAAGTAATGGTTTCAGCCATAACGTGTCCACTTTTAACAGAATAAGTGAGATACATTTGTTTTAATATTGTGCTAAATGAGTTTAAAAACATTTCTTGCAAAACCATTTGCAGCTTACATCCACCGCAAAATTGTTAAACAAAGTCATTCTGCCATTGCAGACCAGCAGGCTATATTCGGGCAACTCGTCAAAAAAGGGAGCGCAACCCTTTTTGGAAAGAACCACAATTTCAATAACATCCATACTTACGAAAATTTTAAACAAGCAGTACCGGTAAGGGATTATGAAGACCTGAAACCATACATTGAAAAAATAAAAGCAGGTGATGAAAATGTGCTGTGGAAAGGCAAGCCAATTTATTTTGCTAAAACAAGCGGCACTACCAGCGGTGTAAAATATATCCCTATTACCAAAGATTCGATTGTAAACCATATCAATACAGCACGGAATGCACTGCTTTGTTATATGGCCATGAGTGGTAACTATGCGTTTGCCGGGGGTAAATTAATTTTCCTAAGTGGCTCGCCTGTTCTTGAGGAAATTGGCGGCGTAAAAACCGGGAGGCTAAGTGGCATTGTGAACCACCATGTACCGGGCTACCTGCGGGCTAATCAGCTTCCCTCCTACCCAACCAACTGTATTGAAGAATGGGAAGAAAAGCTAGAGAAAATCGTGGCAGAAACTCAGAACCAAAACATGACACTTATCAGCGGCATTCCGCCGTGGGTGCAAATGTACTTTGACAAGCTGACCGAAAAAACGGGCAAGAAAATCAAAGATATTTTTCCAAATTTTTCATTAATGGTGCAAGGTGGTGTCAACTTTGAGCCTTACAAAGCAAAGTTGTTTGACAGTATTGGCAAAGCAATAGATACTGTAGAACTGTTTCCTGCATCAGAAGGTTTTTTTGCTTTTCAGGACAATTATAAAGAGCAGGGTTTGCTGCTCAATACCTGTTCAGGCATTTTCTTTGAGTTCATTGCTCTGGCTGAAATTATGAGTGATAGCCCAACCCGCATTAGTCTGCAGGATGTGAAGCTGGGCGAAAATTATGCGCTGATCATTAGCAACAATGCGGGTTTGTGGGCTTACAACCTGGGTGACACTATTAAGTTTATCAGCATTGACCCTTACAAAATTTTGGTAACGGGGCGAATCAAACACTTCATCTCTGCCTTTGGCGAACACGTGATTGCTGAAGAAGTAGAGTATGCCCTGCGAAAAACTGCCGATGAAGAAAACATAAAAATTACAGAGTTTACCGTGGCGCCGTTTATTAGCCAGGAAAAAGGGAAAAGCTATCATGAATGGTTCATCGAGTTTGAAAGCATTCCTATTGAAATAGGTGCATTTTCCAGAAAAGTAGATAATTATTTGCGAAGCAAAAATGTCTATTACAATGACCTGATTGCGGGTAATATTTTAGAGCCTTTGGTCATTAAACAAGTCCGGAAAAACGGTTTTATTGACTATATGAAAAGCATTGGAAAACTGGGCGGACAAAACAAAGTTCCACGTTTGAGCAACGATAGGAAACTGGCGGATGAGCTGAGTCAATTTACCACATAGAAACATTGCATTTGTTGTGATCAGCATGTTCCTATGTGGGTTCAGTCAATTTTATTTCATCACAACCACTCTCTGCACAAATTGCTCTCCATTGCAAAGCAATTTCACAAAATAAGTTCCGTTAACAAGGTTTGAAGTTGACAAGGAGATAGTACCAGAAACAGCATCTATACTTTGTTGCAAAGCCATTTTCCCGGTTATGTCGGTTACTTGAAGTGTACCTTTTCCACTCATATTTCCGTTCAATTGCAACTGCATGTATGTGGTGGCAGGATTGGGATAGACAGTGAATTTTGTATTTAGCGGAATGTGAAGTGTCAGCACTTGCGTGTAAGAAAATTTGCCATCTTTATCCACTTTTTTCAAACGGTAAAACACTTGCCTGCCACGGTTTTCAGCAGCATTGTCGGTAAAGCTGTATTTCTTTGCATTTATAGCTTTTACCTGCCCGATTGAGCTATAAAATGTGCCATTAAAACTTCTTTCCACTTCATAATGATCAAACAATATTTCATTCTCCACGGTCCAGTTAAGTTTCACAACTTCGCCACTTAATTTTCCCCCAAAATAAATAACATCAACAGGCAAAGAACCTAACCCAGGGCAAGAGTTATTCCACACCAGGTCAACATAGTTAGAACTATCAATAAACGGATTGCGGTTGTGCTGGAAAGAATATGCACCATTGTTTCTGTCAATCTCTTTCTTACTAATTGGATCAAGGTAATGCCATCTGATCATCAATTCCAAATAAGAAATATCTATGCTGGGAAAAGTGTTTGGTTCAAAAGCTTGTACGGCATTGGCATTGTTTCCATAAGAAGCCATATCATCCTCATATCGTGTCACAAAGTAAAAAAATGCACGGGCTACATCGCCTTTGAATGAATCAACTGGCTCAAAAACATTGCCTGTAAAGCCTGCAAATACTGAATTGCCGAGCTTACCACCGTTCATGCTTGTCCAGGTGGGAGTTGCCACTTCGCCATAAATGTAATTTGCCCTTCGACCATTGACCACCCCATCAGTTGGAAATATGTGTAGGTAATCGGTTGCAGGGCCCGCACTTCCTGTATTACCATTGAACCAACTTAAAGGAACACTATGCTCCCTGTTATAACAATCGCCTTCTACGCTATAGGAACCGCATTGATCTGTAGTGGGTGTAAACTGGTAAGGATCGGTACTACCCGGTTTAGACGAGTAAATATCATAAATAACATTCGAGCTACCCGTTCCTACAGTTCTTGGTTTCAGGTCTGTAATCGCATATTGTGTCCACAAGCCGGCATAAGACTTCGGTGTCATGCCAGCAGTGATAATATTCTTTAAGGTGGTTTTTAAATCAGCACAGGTCTTTCCTGCGGCATTGTTATAATAGCCAACAGGCGGTTGTGCATGAGTAAAAATAATAGCCACGATAAGAAACAACGTCAGAGTCAATTTCACTTTCATAATCTTCTTTTTTTACAAAATTAAAGCGTTTCAAATAGTCTGAAATGAGAATGCAAATTTGGGGGCTTTATCATTGTGTGAACAAATTCAATTTTACGGAAAACCTATTTTTTCTTCAAATTTCGCAACTGCCTCACCCTTTGCACTATGCTCATTGCAATGCCTAAGACCATTACCAAAACACCTATCCAAAGTATGTTGATAAAGGGAAATTCATATGCTTTCAAAGTCACAAAGTCTAGAATGGCGTTACTTTCTTTCACACCCAGAACCAGTTCACCCGTGGCCTGGTCTTTCACTTTGTCAAATTGCAAAACGAGGCTTTGCGCCATCACAGTGTCGGGAATGGAGTAAGCGCTTCCATCTTTTACATGAATGACCGGCTGCGCCAAAAAGCGGTTACCTTCTTTGGAAATAACGATGATGTCAAGACCAATGGCAGTGTCGGTAGGTGCAAACTGGTATTTATCGTTGACCGGATTGATCGTCACTTTGCTGACGATCATCAATCCTTTGCTGTAAAATAAAGTGTCGCCCACCTTCACTGTTTTGATCCTGAAAGTGCTGGTATCAGCGGCTTTCACCTTTTCAGGATCACCAAGGAAAGTGAGGTAAGTGAAGATGTCTTTGTTCCAGTAATGTTTAGCCGATGGATTGGGCGTTACTCCTTCGCTGCCTTTGTTGTTTTCAATAACGTCTGGGTAAAGGTTAAATGTTTCCTGCCCGTTTTTGGCTTTGAAATTGATTTCGTAATAGCGTTTGTGGTCTTCCGGGTTCAGTGTGTCTTTTACAAAAGTAACCATAAACCGCCCCATGTCTGTGGACAGCCCTTTCACCAATGTCAGGTTTTCCAACGGGCTTTCCTTATCTCCAATTTTGAGCGGCGACATCCCGGTCGTATTATAACTCAAAACCGATTTTTTGCTCGAAGAAATCAATATGCCCAACAGCACCAGGCCAAAGCCAATGTGCGCAACTGAAGCCCCGGCTGCCTTCATTTTTCCCCGCAAAACAATGAAAATATAACTTGCATTGGCAACCACTGCATACACTGCTGCAAACACAGCCACATGTATTGCAACCAGAAATCCGGCCCCTTTTTTATCGTAGTCAATGCCCCCCCAGATGCTGATACTGATGCTGAATACAAGCGCAATGGCAGTGGGAAATGCTATGCGTTTTACAAAGAATTTTTTATCTGTGCTTTTGTATTTAAAATATTGGGTAATGGCCGTCAATATGCCAAGAATAATGGCAACAAACACCTGCACCTGGTTGTGAAAACCTTCGGGGTCTTCGCCAACCGCCCATTTGGTATGAAAGAGTTTATTGAAAACAGGTAGCGAGGTAATATTGATAATCAGCAAGGCCGATAAAAACAATATAAGCGACCCGATAAACATCCAGAACTCACGGCTGTAAGTGTTTTCCTCGCGGTGTATCACAGGTATTTCTTTGTTTCGCTTCGCAAAAAGAAAAGCGGCAGGCAGCAGGAAAACAAGAATGAATGCAATTAGCTGAAAGTTCATCCCCAAGTCGGTAAAAGCATGTACTGATGTGTCGCCCAATATGCCGCTGCGGGTAAGGAATGTTGAATAAAGAACCAGCAAAAAACTGAGCAGGTAAAAGATATAAGTGCTTTTGAGCGAATAGCCGCTGCTGCGGAAAATAAGGTTGGTATGCAGCCCCGCCACCAGCACCATCCACGGCACCAGCGAAGCATTTTCCACCGGATCCCAGGCCCAGTAGCCGCCAAAGGTGAGGCTTTCATAAGCCCATGCAGCACCCATCATAATGCCCACACCCAGTATGGCCACGGAGAAAGCCGCCCAGGGTTGTACAGGTTTTGTCCAGCCGGCGTGGTCTTTTTTCCAAAGCCCTGCAGCAGCAAAAGCAAACGGAACAATGGTGGAAGCAAAGCCCAGAAACAACACAGGCGGATGAATGACCATCCAATAGTTTTGAAGCAAAGCATTGAGGCCGTTGCCGTCTTTCCAGAGAGTCAGATAATCTTTGCGAAGCAAGCCTGTGGCAGCATCTTTGAAAATGGGTGCAGCGTCAAAAAACGATTCCTGCCTCAGTAAAATGAAAGGATTGCTACCGACTTTCGCGCCGAAAAAATAAAGGCCAATCAGCATGGAGGCAAGGCAAAATTGTGCAAAGCTGACAACCGTCATCACAGGTGCTTCCCATATTTTGGCGGTTCGGATCAAGACCCAGCCGAGTACACAGTGCCAAAAACTCCAGAGCATGAAGCTACCTTCCTGCCCTTCCCAAAAACAACTGAGCAGATACTGAACCTGCAATGCCCGGCTGCTGTGCTGCCAGGCATATTTATATTCAAAAAGATGGTGGGAAATGATGAAATAAAGCGAAACAAAAATGGCAATAACAGAAACTGTTTCCAACAAAAAAGCAATTCTTGCCAGCCGCAGCCAGCTATTTTTTTCTTCTAAACTATTGTTGTTTGCTGCCTTATAAAAAGCAATGGTGGCCACCAAAGAAGCCACCAAAGAAAGTATTGCAAAGAAGTGTCCTGTCTGTCCGGGTAGTAAGTGTTCGCCTGTAAAAATCATGGTTCTTTAAGGTTAATCTGTCAATTCAGTTAATTGGTTAATTACGTTTTAGTTTATGACAAATAAACCAATGAACTAATAAACCGATGAACCAATTAACTTTTACTGAGTTCTTTTTTTGCAGCACTCATGTCATCTTTATATTTTGACGGGCATTTAAGCAAAATGTCTTTGCATTCAAAATGATCCCCGTCCACACGGCCTTTCAGCACTATGCGATCGCTCTTTTCTATGTCGGCAGGCTTTGCATTGTGATAGACCACTTTGATGCTGTTGCCAACAGAATCTACCGCATTAAATGTCAGGTAATTTGGGTTGCTGACCGGGTCGTAGTTCATGCTGCTTTTCTCCATCCGGGCAATGAGGTGTACAAATTTCCCCGGCTTTTCCTTAGCCGAAGTGACAGTGTCGTAAGTCGTAATGTCGCCCATGAAACTGATAAGGATCGCTATGGAAACAGCTATCAAAACCAATACAACAATGTGAGTTTTCTTCATGGGTGTAAAATTTTTGCAAAGTTAAACCAAAATAGATTTTACAACGGAAGAAGAAAGAAGTTCAAATGTTAAATAGAACTTTCTGCAAAAATGCGGAAGTTACTTTAGGATAATTTAAGAAGCGTTGAAAACTCAGGATAATAAGAAAATAAAGTCCCTGATAAATTCATCAGTTAGAAAATTTTGGAGAATTAGTTTTTCACTTCAAATTTCCTAAAACTCTAACTCCGGTGACCATACATACGCTCCACATCTTTCACAATTATCTCTATTGACTGGTCACGTTCGTCTTTGTCGGGTTCAAAATTCTGTTTTAGGTTGCTGCCAAAAATGACGGCAACCGTTTGCCAAAAAGCGGCTGAGAATCCGCCTTTGTATTCTTTGATGAGTTGGTAGCAATTGTTATTTGTTTCACGGTAGATCAACTTCATCAGCACTTTGCCCTGGTAAACAGATAAGTTTGTCAGCTTATCAGCAAATTCTTTTTTCAGGTCTTTTTCTCTTGATTTAATAATGCGTTTCCGCTGGTCCTTGTCCGTCACATTCACAAGCTGGGTGTTAATTTCATTAATGACTTTTCCTGCGGCTTTTGCATAAGGATAGGTCACATAAACGGCATTGCGCAGTCTTGTCCACTCTGCCCAATATTTCTTCCATTTTTCCTGCATCCTGGTCTTTACAGATACATCAGGCAGGCTGCCGCCGGGTATGGTGTCGCCGTTAACCACAAAGGCATAGACCTTCATAGTGTCATTTGCCCTACTCTGTGCCTGAGCCTCCCGGTTCATACAAAAGCAGACTACAAACACAAAAAGAACAGAAAAATATTTTAAAATCGGGTTCATTTTTACACGAAAAATAAAAATAGAGAAAACTCACATCATGAATGCTGCTTTACACCTTAAAGTAACCTTAGAACGAAGATTTTATGATTTTGAATACACTTTTAAAAATGGATTTCTTACCCGGCTGCCAGTCGCATCATATCTTCATAATGATGTACGAACATGCCATGAGCATCGTTTTTTGCGGCAGCCACCATTGCCCTCGCTATATCCATAGCCTGCATACTCCGGTATCGTTTTGCTTTTCCAAAAAGCAAATGGTCAAACACTTTCATTGTGTTTTTTGCAAAAATTTCCAGTGGCCTGAATTCTGTTCGGTCTCCTAATACCAGGCTGGGTCTGAATACATGAAAGCGGTCGTATTGCAAGGCTGTAATTTCCTTTTCCATGTCTCCTTTTATTTTCAGATAATAGTTTGCAGACCGGGGATTTGCCCCCACCGCGGAAACAACGAGGTATTGTTTGAAACCTGCATCCTTTCCCATTTGCGCAGCATGAACCGGTATATCAACATCTATTTTCCGGTATAAAACTTTATCGCCTTTCACCTTGCGTTGTGTGGTGCCGATGCAACAAAAAATGCAGTCACCATTTCCTAATTTTTTCCTGTAATCCGCCAGTTTTTCAAAGTCAACAATTTCAATTTCCAGTTTTGGATGTGAAATGGAAACAGGTTTCCTCACCAATATTCTTACTTTGGTAAATG
>JAYTGA010000248.1:0-3129 GCA_043733905.1 Segetibacter sp. | reverse complement strand
GAGTAGAAGAGTGGGCATATTTGTGATTTTGCTTTTACAAAATTGCCCCTCTTTTTTTAATCTTTCAACTCATGGTTTTATGCCTTGAGAAGTATAGTTTAAAATAATAGTAGAAATATGCCTGGTAAATGGTTGATTGTTTTGATAATCTGCATGAGTTCAATGGCTGCAACATCGCAGGCTATTCAGCTTCCTGCTGCGGTTGATAGTGCGTTTGCAAGTAAATATGCAAAAGCAGAAATGGTTGTGTGGAAGACAAAGTATTCAGGCTATGAAGTAGAGTTTACAATAAGTAAAAACATGATGAAGAGCGGATTTACGGCCAAAGGAGAGTGGCTGAAAACAGAAACAAAAATTTTGCTAACACAATTGCCTGTGGCTGTCACCGACAGTTTTAAACTAAGCCGCTTTGGAAAAATTGCGGTAAAGGATGTCATTAAAACGGAACAAAATCACAAGCCTTTACAATACACCATTGTAACCATGAAAGGTGCACTGAATAAAACCAGTTTAATCTTTTCCGAAGAAGGACATTTGATAAGCGAAAAGAATTTTCTGTAAGGAAGTGCAAAGTGTTAGGTGTAAAGTGTTAAGTCATTTTGCGAATTCACTAAAATTTTTAATGAAAATAACAATGAAAAATGCCGGCCTTTTTGTTTTGTTTTTAATAAGTTTTGTTTCCGTTTCGGCGCAACCAGACAGGTGGCAGCAGCGGATCAGCTACAACATTGATGTGGACATGGATGTGACTAATAACCTCCTAAGCGGTACAGAAAAAATTGACTATTTCAACAATTCACCCGACACACTTCAGCGCATTTTTTTTCACACTTACTGGAATGCTTTTCAGCCCAACAGCAGCATGGACGTGCGGAGTCGCGAACTGGGAAATATTGTCGTAGGAAAAACGAAAAATGGACGGGATGCAAAAGATTGGGATCCAAGGGTAAAGGACAGAATTGAAAACCTGAAAGTCACTGAAACGGGCTTCCAGCATGTGTTGTATGTGAAACAAAATGGTATTTCCCAACAATTGAAAGAGCATGAAACCATTTTAGAAGTCATCCTGGTCAAGCCAATTTTGCCAAGATCAAAAGCATCGTTTGAAATAAGTTTTAAAGCGCAGGTTCCCGTGCAAGTCAGGCGCAGTGGCCGCGACAATGCAGAAGGTGTGCGCTATAGCATGAGCCAATGGTATCCTAAAATGGTGGAGTACGACTACCAGGGCTGGAATGCCAATCAGTACATTGCCAGGGAGTTTTATGGCGTATGGGGCGACTTTGATGTGAGGATAGCTATTGACAAAAAATATACCCTTGCAGCAACGGGAACATTGCAAAATGACATCGCACAAAAAGTGATAGACAATAAGTCAAATGGCAAAAGTCAAAAGCAAAAAGTGGAAGAACGAGAAACTGGAAGCGAAAAACTCTGGCATTTTACAGCTTCAAATGTTCATGATTTTGTGTGGGCAGCGGATACAAATTTTGCAACCATTTCCCGGCAAATAAAAAATGGCCCGTTGTTGTATATCGTTCATAAAAATTACGACACTATCAATGCAGCGTGGGAAAAACTGGCAGACACAGCAGCATTGGCATATCCGCTGATGGCCAAGTATTTTGGTGCTTACCCTTACAAAAACTACAGCTTTATACAAGGTGGCGATGGTGGCATGGAATACGCAATGGCAACGCTCATAAAAGGTCCGGGCATTGGCACTGCCATACATGAGTGGATGCATAGCTGGTACCAGGGCATGCTCGGCAGCAACGAAAGCCTGTATCCCTGGATGGACGAGGGGTTTACGACTTATGCAGAAGAAAGAGTGATGGCCGGACTGCGGGGTAAAACAACCTTTGACCAGGCAGGCAGCTACGATAGTTATTACAAACTCGTCCGCAGCGGCTTTGCAGAACCCATGACCACTCATGCCGACCACTACAGCACCAATTATGCTTACAGCCAGAATGCTTATTCAAAAGGAGCCGTTTTTCTTGCACAGCTTGGCTACATTACAGGCGATAAAGTAAGGGACAAAATATTGCTGGAATATTATCAGCAATGGCGGTTTAAACATCCAAATACCAACGATTTTATTCGTGTGGCAGAAAAGGTAAGCGGTCTGCAATTGCAATGGTACAGAGAGTATTGGGTCAACACCACAAAGACCATTGACTATGCCATAGACAGCCTTTGGGAAGAAGAAGGCAAGACCAATATCAGGATCAGGCGAGTGGGCGAAATGCCTATGCCTGTTGATGTTCAGCTCAGTTTCAAAGATAGTAGCAAGGAAATTCACTACATTCCACTTGACCTAATGTTGGGCGAAAAACCGGTTGAAGATAGCACCACCTCATGCACCGTGCATGAAGAATGGCGGTGGACACATCCGACCTATGTATTTTCTACCAACAAAAAACTGGCTGACATACTGGAAGTTAGTATTGACCCGTCTGAGCGGCTGGCGGACATTGACAAGAAAAACAATGTCTTACGAATCCGGTGGTAAAAAATGTCTGGTATCAACTTGTTTGCTTCCGCTGTAAATTTTTCCTGCTCAGCACACAATTGATTAATATTGCCGCATAAATTTCTAACCATGTGGTCTAAACAGTTTTTTGCTTTTTTATTGATGCTTCCTCTTTTTGCTGCTTCGCAAAATGAAGACTCTTTGTTTATCAGGAAAATAGCGGATGAAATTATGGATAACGGGCAGGCTTACAACAATCTCCGCTATCTCACAAAGAATATTGGAGGACGATTGACTGCTTCACCAAAGACGTATGTTGCGGAGCAATGGGGGGGAAATGTACTCAAAGGTTCAGGTGCGGACACCGTCATTCTACAGGAATGCAAAGTGCCGCATTGGGTTCGTGGAGGCAGAGATCATGCAGCGGTGACAAGTGTTGACGGAAAGAAGCAATCATTTGCTTTGGATGTGATTGCATTGGGCAATTCGATGGGCTGCGCAAAAAACGGAGTGACGGCACAGATACTTGCAGTGGCATCTTACGATGAACTGGAAGCCAGGAAAGACGAAGTGAAAGGCAAGATTGTTTTCTACAATTTTCCTTTTAATCACAAAAACATTCTTCCTGGCAAATCGTATGGCGAAGCAGGTAAATA
>JAYTGA010000247.1:0-2590 GCA_043733905.1 Segetibacter sp. | reverse complement strand
AAATCCATTTTTTTCATAAAAAAATCCTGTTAATCCCTTCTATCCGTGTTATCCGTGTTCCAAAATATGCTTCAAATTGATTCATGCAACAATGCCATTAAGAGTTATGAGTTTAGAGTTTAGAATGGTTGATGACGAATGAACCAATAAACTAATTAACCAATTAACCATTAAATAAAAGAGCCGCCCCGACTACATGTTGGGGCGGCTCTTTTTTTATTAATGACTAATTGAATCTATGGCTTCCTGACTCATTCCCTTGCATCTATTTTCTGGTATTTACAATCTACATTTGGACAATAAATCAACCACTGGATTGTTTACCATGTCTTTTTGCCCTACAAAAAATAACCCTTTATGCCTGAAGCCATTGCTAATAGTAGTGTTGTTTTTTTTGTTAACGGGCAACTCCGTTACTGCGCAATTATACCGCCTGCAGCAAACACTCGAAAAACAGCGTGTCAGGTTTTTGTGGACTGTTTCTAAAGAAATGAGCAAAGGAGACAGCGCTTTGCTGAAACCTTTTTTTGACAGTGTAAAACATTGGGCAAAAGATCAGGGTTACACAAAATTGTACAGTTACGCAGAGGTTTGTCAATTCATATTTACACCAATTGAAAATAATTCTTATGCCAGCAGGGCAAAATTTTTGCAGACAAAAGAACCCTATTTTGATAAATATCCGGATATGGAAATTCGTGGTTGCTTTCAATTCTTTCTGGGTAACTATCTTTATAAAGCCAAAGACTTTGAACGTTCTTTTCACCACAGCTTTATTGCTCAAAATATTTTTAAAGATATTGGTTATGATAACCTGCCGCTTGCAGGATCCTACACCAGCGATTTTTTTAAGTATTATTATTATTTTGGCGACTACACTACGGCTATAGAATTTCTACAATTATCACTTAGCCAGAAAGCCGACTCCTTTGTTAACCGAAATTTCCTGCTAAACGATTTGGGGTTATCCTACATAAAAATAAATGACTACCCAAAGGCTTTAGCCACCTTTGATGAAACAATGGAATATGCAAAAAAAACCGGGGATACCGCTTATACAGGCATTGCCAGCGGCAACTATGGAAATGTGCTTCGCCTGCAGGAAAAATATAAGGAGGCACTCCCCTATTCATACACAGACGTGGCCATCAACGAAAAAAAAGAACCATCCAACGCCGCCATCACCTGCCTTTATATTGCCAACTGCCTGTTGCACCTCGACTCCATTTCAAAAGCGAAATATTATATTGATTATTCACAACAGCTACACCCCGATTTGGTTTGGAGCAACTATGGCGTCAATTATTATGAAAATAAAAGTTACTATTACCAGAAAACAGGCGATTACCACAATGCCTCCCTGTACCAGGATACATTGTTGCACCTTAAAGATTCTCTTCGAACGGTGTTTGATAGTAAAATACTGTTGGGCACTGCCCTAAAAACCAAAGAAGAAAAATTTCTCGCTGATAAAAAGAAAGCAGAACTGGAAGCAAATAAAGTGAAGCTAATTCGCAATTTCACCATTGTCATTTTGATGATTGCATTTGCCATTACCCTCATTTTTATAAACCAAAAAAGAAAAAAAGAAAGGGAAATGGAGCTGGAAAGGGAAAGGCAGGCTAATGAAAAACTAAAAGCGGCCTTACAGCAACTCGATGCTTATATAGTAAACATCAAAGAAAAAAATGCGCTTATTGAAAAAATTGAAGCTGAACTGTTGCAACAACATTCAGCAACACCCATAGACGACGAAAAGAAATTAGTATCAGAAGAACAAATTGAAAGATTACACCAAAGCGTCATTATGACCGAAGACGACTGAACCTCCTTCAAAGACCTTTTTGAACAGGTTTGGCCGGGATTTTTTGCTCAAATCAATAATAAATATGATGGCCTTTCCCTGGCAGAAGAGCGGGTGTTGGCACTCTCCAGGCTGAACCTCGAATCCAAAGACATGGCCAAAATGCTAGGCATATCTATAGACTCGCTGCGCAAAAGCCGCTACCGGCTGCGTAAAAAATACCCATTATTGATGGAGGATAATGATTTTAAAGATGTGATTTAATTCCGCCTATATGCATTTTCACGCTAAAGGTGCATAGTGAAATTTTATATACTGCAGCGGCATTTCGGCAACCGAAAAAACCTTCCTGCATACAGCAGCGGCATTTCCACAACCGGGGAAACCGTCCTTCATACTGCAGCGCCATTTCCGCAACCGGGGAAACCTTCCTGCACACTGCAGCGGCATTTCTGCAACCGGGGAAACCTTCCTGCACACTGTAACTAAGGTTTCGTCCTGCCCAACGGGCAAAGGATGAAACCGGTGTTGAACGAAACCTTCGGTAGCCGTGTGCCGGGGGTTGTTATGGATTTGTCGGGGTGTTGGCCTGGGGTTTCAGGCAGGCGGAGAGCCTGTGAGTGGTGAGGCAGCGGAGTAAAAGGCGCATCACCATGGGTTTTGAGCAGGTCTGGCGTGCTGCAGGAACATAAGTTCCCCTACCCATTGCGGCTATGCAACAGGTGCAGGTTGGGTTTTCAGTAAATACTTTTCTGGTGGCCCTCTTGAGCCAAACACTTCTATTGT